>NZ_LSRW01000022.1:0-260308 GCF_003104955.1 Steroidobacter cummioxidans
GCAGCGTCAGATGTGTATAAGAGACAGACGTGGATGTTTGCTGGCCGGCGGCCTTGCTCGCAGCGCCCCAGCGCCACCCGGTGACTTCCGGCAGGTCGTCGCCGTGCTTGGCGATGTAGTGCTTGTGCTCGAGCAGCTTGTTCTTGATGGCTTGCAGGGCGTAAGCCGCGCGCGAGCCTAGCTGCTCGATGCGCTCGATCACGTCACTCACGAGGTGGAAGCGATCGATGCGATTCAACACGGCCATGTCGAAGGGCGTGGTCGTCGTACCTTCCTCCAGATAGCCGCGCACGTGGATGTTGCCGTGATTGGTGCGTCGATAGACCAGCTTGTGAATGAGGGAAGGGTAGCCATGGAACGCGAAGATGACCGGCCGGTCCTTGGTGAACAGCGCATCGAAATCCTGATCGGGAAGCCCGTGGGGATGCTCGCTCGGCGGCTGCAGCTTCATCAGGTCGACCACATTGATGACGCGGACCTTCAGCGTCGGCAGATGAGTGCGTAACAGGTCGACCGCGGCCAGCGTTTCGAGCGTCGGCACATCGCCGCAGCAAGCCATCACGACATCTGGCTCGCTGCCTTTGTCGTTGCTCGCCCATTCCCAGATGCCGATGCCGGCCGTGCAATGGCGGATGGCCTGATCCATCGTCAACCACTGGGGCGCCGGCTGTTTGCCGGCCACGATCACGTTGACGTAGTTGCGACTGCGCAGACAGTGATCGGTGACCGACAGCAGCGTATTCGCATCGGGCGGCAGGTAGATCCGCACCACCTCGGCTCGCTTGTTGGCGACATGGTCGATGAAGCCGGGATCCTGATGACTGAAACCATTGTGGTCCTGGCGCCAGACATGCGAGGAGAGCAGATAGTTGAGCGAGCTGATCGGGCGACGCCATGGAATGTGGTTGCACACCTTCAGCCATTTGGCGTGCTGGTTGAACATCGAATCGATGATGTGGATGAACGCCTCGTAGCAGGAGAAGAAGCCATGACGGCCGGTGAGCAGATAGCCCTCGAGCCAGCCCTGGCACTGATGCTCGCTCAGCACCTCCATGACTCGGCCCTCCGGTGCGAGGTGATCGTCGTATGGGAAGCGCTCCGCCAGCCACGCGCGATTGGTCACTTCGAGCGCATCCTGCCAGCGGTTGGAGTTGTTCTCGTCCGGGCTGAAGAGGCGGAAGTTACGCTGCTCCATGTTGAGCTTGAGCGTGTCGCGCAGGAACTTGCCCATGACACGCGTCGACTCCGCCATCACCTGTCCTGGAGCGGTGACTTCGACGGCGTAGTCACGAAAGTCCGGTAAGCGCAGATCCCGCAGCAGTCCGCCGCCGTTCGCGTGCGGATTGTCACTCATGCGTCGCGCGCCTTTGGGCACGAACTCGGACAACTCCGGCTTGGGGCGCCCGTCGCTATCGAACAACTCCTCCGGCCGGTAGCTCTTCATCCACTGCTCGAGGATCTTGATGTGCTCGGTCTTGTTCATGTCGCTCATCGGCACCTGGTGCGAGCGCCAGTAGTCCTCGGTGCGCTTGCCGTCGATCTCCTTTGGGCAGGTCCAGCCTTTCGGCGTGCGCAGCACGATCATGGGCCACATCGGCCGCTTCGCTCCGCCGTCGCGCTGTGCGGCCTTCTTGATGCGCTGGAGGTCGTGCACGATGCCATCGAGCGTCGCGGCCATGGTCTGATGGAGCTTGGCCGGATCGTTGCCTTCGACGAAGTAGGGCGCGTAACCATAGCCGCGCATCAGATGATCGAGCTCGTCGTGACTGATGCGAGCGAGCACGCAGGGATTGGCGATCTTGTAACCGTTCAGATGCAGGATCGGCAGCACCACGCCATCGCTTGCGGGATTCAGAAACTTGTTCGAATGCCAACCGGTCGCGAGCGGACCGGTCTCCGCTTCGCCGTCGCCGATGACGCAGGCGACGATCAGATTCGGGTTGTCGAAGGCTGCGCCGTACGCATGCGAGAGCGCGTAGCCGAGCTCGCCGCCTTCGTGAATCGAGCCCGGCGTCTCCGGCGCAACGTGGCTCGGAATCCCTCCCGGAAACGAGAACTGCTTGAACAGGCGCTGCATGCCTTCCTCATCGCGCGAAACGTTCGGGTATACCTCGCTGTAAGTGCCATCGAGCCAGGCATTCGCGACCAATCCCGGGCCGCCGTGGCCCGGACCGGTGATGTAGATCATGTCGAGGTCGTGGTCGCGGATGATCCGGTTCAGATGCGTGTAGATGAAGTTGAGGCCCGGGGTGGTGCCCCAGTGGCCGAGCAGGCGCGGCTTGATGTGCTCGCGCGCCAAGGGCTTTTTCAGCAGTGGGTTGTCGTACAGATAAATCTGGCCGACTGAGAGGTAATTCGCGGCTCGCCAGTGCGCATCCAGCTTGTTCAGCACTTCGCGGGTCAGCGGTTTCGCGGTGGCAACATCGTTCATAACGGCTCCATCCCATCGGGAAAGTGAAGGGCGTGCGTGCCGGCGGCATACGCGAGCCGAGGAGCAACTTTCCTCGCATCGTGTGGTTCGCTCCATGTCACCAAGGTCCCATAGAGCACTCGGCGCGGCGTGCGCACGCTGCTCCATACTGGAAGCGGATATGACTACGCGGGAACTCCTATTGGTCCGGCACGGCGAGACGGAATGGAGCCTGAGCGGCCAGCACACGGGCCGCACCGACATTCCTCTTACCGAAAACGGTCGCGTGGCTGCAAAGCACCTCGCGCCATTGTTGGCGAGCAGGGCGTTCGCTCTGGTGCTCACCAGTCCATTACAACGAGCACGCGAAACTTGTCAGCTCGCAGGACTGGGCGCACAAGCGCAAACAGATGCCGATCTGCTGGAGTGGGACTACGGCGCTTACGAAGGACTGACGCCGCAACAGATTCGCGCAGAGCGACCGACCTGGATGATTTTCACGGACGGTTGTCCAGATGGGGAAACGCCTCAACAAGTTGCAGAGCGCATCGATCGAGTCATTGCCAGAGTGCGAGCGGCGATTGGGAATGTCGCAGTATTCGCGCACGGACATGTGTTGCGAGTGTTTGCCGCACGCTGGCTCGGATTACCGCCGTCCGCCGGCAGCCACTTCATGCTCAGCACCGCAACGGTGAGCGTCTTGAGTAGTTATCACGGCATCGCAGCCATCAAGCATTGGAACGCCCCCTTGATGTCGTCGGCGCCGCAGGTCACCGAAAGCGAAGCTCGGGGAGCGGGTGACGACGAGTGAGTCATGCATGCGCACGCAGATCGAAGGAGTGTGCGCCCCCGCCGGGCAGCAGATACTCACGTTCTCTGAATCCCAGTTTGATGGGCGCGGCGCGAGGCTCCCGGCCACGAACAGTGAGTGCTTCGTGAGTGAGAGACAGATCCAGCGTATGGCCGCGATAGCGGATGCGCAGGTCCAGTCTGTCGAGCGCATCCGGCAAGCGCGGATCCAGTTTCAGCATGCCGCCCGCAACGTCGATGCCGGTACAGACCCGCTGCACCAGATCGACGGTGCCTGCCATGGCGCCGAGATGAATCCCTTCGGCCGTCGTGCCTCCTTGAATATCGCTTACGTCGCTCAGTAAGGCTTCGGAGAAATAGGTGATGGCCTTCGGTCGATCGCAGCGTGCCTGCACCCACGCGTGGACGACCCGGGAGAGTGTCGAGCCATGCGAGGAGCGGGCGTCGTAGTAGGCAACGATGCGTGGGATCGTTGCGGGATCGAATGAATATCCGAGGCGCGCGAACAGTCGGCAGAGCTCGTTGGTCGAGAATACGTAGAAGAGCATCAGCACGTCGGCCTGCTTCGCAAGCTTGTATCGGTTGGCGCTGTCGTTCTCGGCCTCGAGAATGAGCTCGAGGCGCTGCACGTTGCCGTAACGTTTCCGATAAGCCTCCCAATCGAGCTCCGCGAGCGCTTCGTAACCTTCGAACTGACTGATGATGCCGTCGTCGTGAAACGGCACGAACATGCGTCGGCTGATGTCGTCCCAGCGCACGATTTCCTCGGTGGAAAGTCGCAGTCGCGACGCGATCTCGGCGCGACGCAAGGGCGGCAGCAGATCCAGCATCTTCTGCGCGTGCCACAGAATCCAGGCGGCCATGACGTTGGTGTACGCGTTGTTGTCGACCCCCGGGGTGGACGAATCCGGATAGCCTTCGTGGAATTCGTCGGGCCCCATGACGCCGTGGATTTCGTAACGTCCACGCGTCTCGTTGTAGGTGGCGATGCTGGCCCAGAAGCGAGCGATCTCGAGATACAGCTCCGCGCCATAAAACTGCAGGAACTCGAGGTCGTCGGTGATCTGCACATACTCCCAGACATTCCAGGCGATCGCGCTGCTCACGTGCCGCTGGCGAAAGCTGTTGTCCGGCACCCAGCGCTGCGAGTGCGGATTGAGGTTGAGCTCCTGCGTTTCCTCCTGGCCGTCACTGCCGCTCTGCCACGGAAACATCGCGCCCTTGAAACCGGCGCGCCGCGCGGCTTCGCGCGCTTCGCTCAAACGCTTGTATCGGTACATGAGCAGGGAGCGCGTGATCTCCGGCTGGCGCAGCGCCAGCGTCGGGAAGATGAATAGCTCGTCCCAGAAGATGTGGCCCTGATAACCTTCGCCCGTCCAGCCGCGGGCCGGCACACCGATGTCGAGCCCGATGGAGTTGAGCGATGCCGCCTGCAAAAGATGAAACGTATTGAGCCGCAGCAGCATCGGGATGTTCAGTCTGAACGGCGCCCTGGCGGAGTGCAGATCCAAATCGAAGCTGCGCCACAACTGGCTCCAGGCGAGGCTGTGCGCATCGAGCGCTTGCGCGAACGATCCGGCTCGCATGATGGCATTGCGAGCCGCGACCACGGGTTCGGAGATCGCGGCGTCTCGGGAACTGTAGAGCACGGCCATCTTTTCGATGGTCAGAGTCTCACCCGCGGCCAGCTGCACCTCGATTTCCTGGCCGATGAAGTCGCGCTCCAGCAGTTCGCGTCGGATCGCTATCGCGAGCCGCTCGTCACGAAACAAACGCGTACGCGCCGCTTCCACCACGTGGAGGTTCGATTGGCTGGTCCGCACGTGCAGCAGCACCGTGTCGTCTCCAATCTGCTCGCTGCCGATCGTTTGCAGATGGCGATTGTTGAATTTCTCATACAGCTTCGCGCCGGCATTGACGATGTGCCCGTCGATGGCCGAGCGAACCGTGACCGGCCCGGACCAGTTCTCGGCGGTGACAGTGATTTCGAGTGCGGCCAGGTGCATCTCCGCCATGGAAACCAGGCGGCGCTCTCGCAGCGTGCTGCGTCGTTGCGACTGATCCTCGAACGTCAGCGTTCGCGACAGCACGCCGTGCTGGAGATCGAGCTCCTGGCGGTACGACAGAATGCGTACGTGCTGCTCGTTGAACCAGTCGGCAGTGTCGAGGCGCAGCTGGACCAGCAGCCAGTTGGGGAAATTGACCAGATCCTCATTCTCGACGACGCGGCCGGCGATGTCGGTGCACAGGCGATTGTAACCTCCGGCGAGATAAGTCCCTGGATAGTGCACACCGTCGGCCCGCGCCCACGCCGCTGCTCCGCGCGTGGTGAAGTAGCCATTGCCGAGTGCGCACAAAGCTTCGCGGGTACGTTCTCTCGGGGCGTCGAAGTCTTCGTAGACCAGCGACCAGGTGGCGGCCGCCTCTGGCGTGACTTGAATTTGCAGCAGGCTGGCGACCACCTCATCCGCACCTGCTTTGCGCAGGGCCTGGGATTGGCCGCCGCGGTCCACGCCTATCAAAAGACCGAAGCCACCCGCCTTGCCGGCCTCGATACCCACGGTCGCATCTTCGACGACTATGGTGCGTGCGGTGTCCGCACCGAGGCGCCGCGCCGCTTCCAGGAATGCATCGGGCGCGGGTTTGCCCCTCAGGCCGAGACACCGGACGTCCTGGCCGTCGACGCGCTCATCGAACAGGCAGGCAATCCTGGCTGCTTCGAGCACAGCAGCGGCGTTGTTGCTGGACGATACGACGGCGGTTTTGATCCCCTGTGCGTGCAACACAGCGGCTAGCTCCGCTGCACCTTCGAACGGCGTGACGCCGTGTTGCTCCAGATGCTGCATGAAGTAGCCGTCCTTCAGATTGCCCAGCGCATGGATGGTCTGCTCGCCGGGAGCATCGTCCGGATCGCCCAATGGCAGCGCTATTTCACGCGATGCGAGGAATGCAGCGACTCCTTCGTGACGCGGTCTGCCATCCACATAGCGGCGATAGTCGCTGGCGATATCGAAGTCGACGCAGGGTTGCTGCGTGACCTCGCTGCGATGGCGCAGAAAATCATCGAACATGCGCTTCCAGGCTGCCGCGTGAATCGCTGCTGTCGGTGTGAGGACACCGTCGAGATCGAACAGCACCGCGTCGAAATCCCGCGGCGAAACTGTGACGAGCAGGCCACTTGTAGCGCTCACGGCTGTGCCCCTGTGATGCCGGACCGGCCCTTGAGCTTGCGAGCCCGGTTGGGACCTGCCTACTGCCCCTTGGGCCTACTTTTCAATGTGAGCGCAGGATTACGGCACGATATTTTCGAGCAGCTGGCTGCAGCGTTGGCGCTTGCCTGAAACTCCGGCTCACTAGTCTCATCCTGCGAAATCTGCGCGCTCATTGCGCGTTGCCGCTGCGCCGTTTGCCTTCCGGCGTCGACGGCTTATATTTCGGCATCCGCCCGCTGTGCCCCCAGCCCGATTGCCAGGAGAAAGTATGGCCAAGTTGAACGTCAACGGAACTGTCCGCGATATCGATGTGGACCCGAATACACCGTTGTTATGGGTATTGCGGGAGCAAGTCGGCCTGACGGGCTCGAAGTACGGCTGCGGCGTGGCTCAATGCGGTGCGTGTACCGTACACATCGACGGCAATCCGGTGCGCTCATGTGTACTTCCTGTCAGCGCGCTGTCAGCTGAGCAACAGATTACGACCATCGAAGGATTGTCAAGCGATGGTTCCCACCCGCTGCAACAGGCCTGGCTGAAGCTCGATGTGCCCCAGTGCGGCTACTGCCAGTCGGGCATGATCATGGCGGCGGCCGGGCTGCTGAAAAACAATCCCAAGCCCACCGATGCCGATATCGACGCCAGCATGACCAACATCTGTCGCTGCGGGACGTACAACCGTGTGCGCGAAGCGATCAAGCTCGCCGCCGCTGGCCTGCCGGCCAAGCAGAGCACTTAAGGAAGGGGGCCTCATGAGCATGGCAACGCAGGTTTCTCGTCGTAGCTTTCTGATCGGCTCGGCCTCCGCCATTGGCGGCTTGTCGCTGGGCTTTCATGTGCCTTTTGCCGAGGGCGCGGCGCCCGCCAAGACCGCGGCGGAAGTGAACGCATGGGTCGTCATCCAGCCCGACGACCAGGTCGTCATTCGCATCGCCCGTTCCGAGATGGGCCAGGGCACCCTCACGGGCCTGGCACAGCTCGTCGCCGAAGAGCTGGAGTGCGACTGGTCCAAGGTCACCACGGAATACCCGACCCCGGGCCAGAATCTGGCGCGCGATCGGGTGTGGGGTAATTTTTCCACGGGTGGCAGCCGGGGTATTCGCGAGTCGCACGAGTACGTGCGCAAGGGCGGGGCCACTGCACGCCAGATGCTGATTAGTGCCGCCGCTGCCGAGTGGAAAGTGCCGGCGAGCGAATGTGTTGCCGCCAACAGCGTCATCACTCACAAGCCGAGCAATCGCAAAGTCACCTTCGGCAAAGTGGCCACCGCTGCTGCGAAAGTCACTCCGCCCAAGGATGTGACGCTCAAGGATCCCAAAGATTGGAAGATTGCGGGCAAGCCGCTGCCGCGCCTGGACACGGCGGACAAGCTCACCGGCAAGCAGATCTATGGCACGGATCTGAAGCTGCCGGGCATGTTGAATGCAACGGTGCGCGCGTGCCCGTATTTCGGTGGCAAGGTCAAGAGCTTCGATGCCTCGGCAGTCTCGAAAATGCCGGGCGTGCGTAAGGTTGCGCAGATCGACGACACGACGATCGCCATCATCGCCGACACTTGGTGGCAGGCGAAGACCGCGATGGATGCATTGCCGATCGTGTGGGATCAAGGTCCGAACACGGGGGTGTCGAGCGAGTCCATCGCCGAGATGCTCAAGGGCGGTTTGGATGCGAAGGATGCCTTCGTACAAACAACCGTAGGCGACGCGCCGGCTGCGCTCGCGGGAGCGAAGAAGACGATCTCGGCCGTCTACGCCTATCCGTATCAGAACCACGCGACGATGGAGCCGATGAACGCAACCGCGCTCTACACGCCGCAGAAATGCGAAGTGTGGGTGCCGACGCAGAACGGTGAAGCGAGTCTGGCAGCGGCGGCGGAGGCGGCGGGCCTGCCGGTGCAACAATGTGAAGTTTACAAACTGCATTTGGGCGGCGGCTTCGGCCGACGCGGCAATTTCCAGGACTACGTGCATCAATCGGTGCTGATTGCCAAGCAGATGCCGGGCACGCCGATCAAGATGATCTGGACGCGCGAAGAGGACATGTTGCACGGTGCGTATCATCCAACCACCCAGTGCAAGTTCACTGCCTCGTTGGACGATCAAAACAACGTGACGGCCATGCACATGCGCATTTCCGGCCAGTCGATTCTGGCGGCGGTACGGCCCGAGGGCATGCAGGGCGGTAAGGATCCCGCCGTGTTCCAAGGCTTGAACCTGACCGGCGATGAGGGCCACATCGGCTACACCATTCCGAATCTGCTGGTCGATCACGCCATGCGCAATCCACCGGTGCCGCCGGGGTTCTGGCGCGGTGTGAACTTGAATCAGAACGCGTTCTATCTCGAATCGTTCATCGAGGAGCTGGCGCATGCGGCCGGCCAGGATCCGCTCGTGTTCCGTCGCAAACTGCTGAAGAATCATCCGAAGCATCTGGCCACTTTGGAAGCGGTGGCGAAAGGCATCGGTTGGGACACACCGGCGCCCAAGGGCGTGGGGCGTGGCCTTGCTCAGATCATGGGCTTCGGTAGCTATGTGGCCGCTGCGGCGGAGGTATCCGTAACCAATGGTCAGATGAAGATTCATCGCATCGTCGCAGCGACCGACGCCGGACACGTCGTCAATCCTGCGCAGGTGGAACGTCAGGTGGAAGGCTCGTTCGTCTATGGACTGTCGGCGGCACTGTTCGGTGAATGCACGATGCAGGGCGGCCGCATGGTCGAGGACAATTTCCACACCTATCAGGTCATGCGCATGGCGGAGATGCCGAAGGTGGAAACTCACATCGTGCCGTCGGGCGGATTCTGGGGCGGCGTGGGTGAGCCGACCATCGCAGTGGCCGCTCCGGCGGTGATCAATGCGTTGTTCGCAGCCACCGGCAAACGTATTCGTACGTTGCCGCTAAAGAAACATAGCCTCGCATGATTCGTTGGGGCTATACGCTGGTCGCGGCGACACTGATCGCCGCACCAGTGTCCACCTGGGCTGCTTCACCGCCCGGCGCTGCAGCGTGCCTCGGATGCCACACTGTCGCGGCGGATGGCAGCCCGGTGCCGCCGCTCGGAAATTTCAAGGCCGAGCAGATCGTGACGGCAATGCAGGCGTTTCGCGCCGGTACGCGTCCCGCCACCGTGATGGATCGCATCGCCAAGGGATTTTCGGATGAAGAGATCAAGGCCATCGCCGACTGGTATGCGCGCTCCAAAGCAAAGTAGTCGGCGCGCTGTCCTCGGCGGTCTCGCAGCGGGCGGCGTGCTGGCCGCGTTCGGAATGCCTGCGGCTCGCGCGGCGACGAAGGCAGCGCCGCACGTCGTTGTCATCGGTGGCGGATTCGGTGGTGCGAGTTGCGCTCGCTTGATCAAGAGCGAGGATCGCAGCATTGCGGTGACGCTCGTTGAAGCCAACTCAACTTACATCGCCTGTCCGTTCAGCAACGCGGTGATCGCCGGGCTGCGCCAATTGGAGCAGCAGAAGTTCGGCTATGACCGGGTGCGAGCCGCTGGCATCGATGTGGTCCATCGCAAAGTGACTGCGGTCGACGCCAGGCAACGGACGGTTCGTCTCGATGATGGCAAGCAGCTCACCTACGATCGCCTGGTCGTGGCGCCGGGAGTGGAGGTGCGCTTCGACGCACTTCCTGGCTACACCGAAGCTGCGGCGGAAGTAATGCCGCATGCATGGAAGGCGGGCGAGCAAACGCTGTTGTTGCGTCGTCAGCTCGAAGCGATGAAGGATGGCGGCGTGGTCGTGATGTCCGCGCCGGCCAATCCGTTCCGGTGTCCGCCCGGGCCCTATGAGCGCGCCAGCCTCATTGCTCATTACCTCAAGACGCACAAGCCGCGTTCCAAGCTGATCCTGCTCGACGCCAAGGATGCATTCTCAAAACAGAAACTGTTCGAGGCGGCGTGGCGGGAGCTTTATCCAGGCCTGATCGAGTGGGTGGGCCTGTCGTCCGGCGGTAATGTCACTCGCGTCGAGCCGGACACTCGCACGTTCGTTACGGAATTCGACAGCCACCGCGCCGATGTGGGCAATGTCATTCCTCCGCAGCGTGCCGCGGCGGTCGCAGCGATCGCCGGCGTAGCCGATCAAACTGGGTGGTGTCCGGTCGATCCGGTGACGTTCGAATCGAAGTTGCAACCGGGCGTGCACGTGATTGGCGATGCCATCATCGCTGGCGGCATGCCCAAATCGGCGTTCTCAGCGAATTCCCAAGCGCGCGTTTGTGCCGCAGCCGTGGTGGATTTACTTCGCGAACGGACGCCTGCGACGCCCAAGCTCATCAATACCTGCTACAGCCTGGTGGCACCGGACTATGGCATCTCCATTGCCGGCGTCTATCAACCTGCGAATGGTTTGCTCACCGATGTGCCGGGCGCGGGTGGCGTCAGTCAGCTCGATGCGCCGAAGTCGGTGCGCGCACAAGAAGCGACATACGCGGAAGCGTGGTTCAAGACCATCACTCACGGCGTCTTCGGATGAGGATGACGTGGCCACTGTGGGCGCTGTGCGCGTTGACGTCCGTGGCGTCGGCGACTTCGCCACTGCAGAACGTGCAACCGTACGCTGTCACGGGTGATGCCATCGAGAAATCGTTGACGGGGCAGGCCGGCGATGCGAAGCGAGGCGCCGAACTCATACAGCAGCGGCACAAGAGCCTCTGCGTGTTGTGCCATTCGGGCCCGTTCCCCGATCCTCACTTGCAGGGGACGCTTGCTCCGGACCTGACAGGCATCGGCGAGCGACTGTCGGCCGGGCAGTTACGCTTGCGCATCGTGGATACGAAGCGATTGAATCCGGCCAGCATCATGCCCACGTATTACGGCGTCATCGCGAATGACAAGGACACTCGCGTCGCCGACGGTTGGCGTAACAAGCCGGTGCTCACGGCCGAGGAGATCGAGGATTTGGTGGCCTATCTGCAGACGTTGCGGCGATGAAGATCACTCGGCCGACGCTCGATGAAGCGATTCGCTCGTTCACCGGTGGCGCCGTCGTGCGCGAAGCTCGCGTGAAGTTCGAGATCTCGCCTTTGGTGGAGAACGGCAACGCAGTGCCCGTGAGTGTCGAAGTCGACAGTCCCATGACTGCGGCCGATCACGTGCGGCGCATCGCGCTGTTCAACGAAAAGAATCCGCAGGCCGACGTCGTCGTGTTTCATCTCAGTCCACGCAGCGGCCGCGCGCGCGTGGCGACGCGCATTCGCCTGGCCGCTTCGCAAACGGTAGTCGCACTGGCTGAAACGAGTGATGGCGCGTTCTGGTCCGCCCAGGCAAAGGTGATCGTGACGCTCGCGGCCTGCATCGAGGATATCTCTCAGCAATGACCCGCGCGCTCGTCAACGTCCCGAAAACGGCCAAGCGCGGCGAGATCATCGAGATCCGCGTGATGATTCAACATGTGATGGAAACGGGCTATCGCGAGGGGCCGAATGGCGTCACGATTCCACGCAACATCATCCATCGGTTCGTTTGTAAATACGCGGGCGAGGAGATCTTCTCCGCCGAGCTGTTTCCGGCGATCGCAGCCAATCCCTACATGGCTTTCAGCGCCGTTGCGACCGAGAGCGGCACGCTGACGTTCGAGTGGACCGACGACAAAGGTGAGACGCAGAACACGTCCGCCGAGCTTACGGTGACGTAATGTTCCGGCTCGCGCTGTTGGGTGCATTGGTGGTTGCTTCCGTGAGCGCCGTTGCTGACATCGCTCCGAAGGACCGGCGTTCCGGCTTCGAATTCATGTCGCCGCAGACGCAAGCCATGCAGTCCGACGAAACCAGCAATCCCGGCATGTTGTGGGTCGCGAACGGCGAGCGCCTGTGGAGTGAGTCACAAGGCACCGCTGCCAGATCGTGCGCGAGCTGCCATGACGATGCGGTCAAGAGCATGCGTGGCGTCGCGGCCCGCTACCCAGCCTTCGATGAGGAATCGAAACGGCCGATCGATCTGATGAGCCGCATCAATCAGTGCCGCACAAAGCGCCAGGGCGCGCCGCCACTGACTCAGCAAAGCGATGAGCTGCTGGCACTCACCGCATACGTTGCCTACCAGTCCCGGAACATGCCTGTAGCACCTCCCGCAGACCCTCGACTTCAGCCGTTCCGCGACAACGGTCGCGCCTGGTTCGAGCGGCGCCTGGGGCAACTGCAACTGTCCTGTGCTTCCTGCCACGATGAGCGTTGGGGCGCCCGGCTCGGCGGCAGCATCATTCCCCAAGGCCACGCGACGGGTTATCCGTTGTATCGCCTGGAATGGCAAAATATCGGGTCCCTGCAACGCCGGCTGCGCGGCTGTCTGGTCGGGGTGCGAGCTCAGCCGTTCGATTTCGGTGCGCCGGAGTTCGTGGATATCGAATTGTTTCTAATGGAGCGCGCCCAGGGCTTGCAGATGGAAGCTCCGGCGGTGCGGCCGTAAGCCTGGACGTGACCTGACGGAATGACAGCACAGGTGCAGCGAGTCTCGACGCAGAGTGTGCCCGAACCGGAGCGTTTGGCGTACCTCCACGACTTTATTGCGCGCAATTGGGCGGGTATGCGGTTCACTCCGTTGAACGATGCCGACCAGCGCATCGACATCGCGGTGTTCGAGTTGCCGGATGCCGTGGGTATCGCGCGCGCTCACTATCCGTCGATCATTGGCACCCGCCCGCGCGATCTTCTTGGCGATGGACGTGACAACTACACGCTCGCAATCGTTTCCGAGGATCACGAGGTTTCCGTGGCGGGTTGTCGGGCTTTCACCGTCAAAGCCGGCGACCTGATGATCATCAACGAAGGCACGTGGTTTGAAGTCCGGCATGCTCGCGCCACGGTGGAATTGGTTTCCCTCGGGTGCTTGCAAATAGCTGCGCGCGTGCCTCGTCTCGATCTCGCGCCGTTCTATCACATTCCACGCAACGCCCCGGGTGCCTCGCTGTTTATCGGTTACGCGAACCTGCTGCGGCAAGCACCGCCGGAAGGGGACAAGGCGCGGCAGATGGCCGCGAGTCACATTCACGATCTGATCGCCGTGGTCCTGGACGGCTTCGTGCAGGGAGGCGCGGAACGTAACGAGCGTGGCATTCGTGCCGCTCGACTCGAGCTCATCAAGCAAGACATTCTCGATCGCGTCAGCGATCACGCGCTCAGTGTCAGCTCCATCGCCAGCAGTCAGGGCGTGACGCCGCGTTACATCCAGCATCTGTTCGAAAGCGATGGCACGACGTTTACGGAGTTCGTGCGTGACAGCCGGCTCACGCTGGCGTTCCAGCGACTGGACGCAGGTACTAAGGTAAGGCCCATTTCCGAGATCGCGTTCGAGTCTGGATTTGCGGATCTTTCCAATTTCAATCGCGCCTTTCGCCGCCGCTATGGCGTAACGCCCTCGGACGTTCGGGCAGAAGCGATGCGCAAGCGCATTCGCTGACGTTCGTATCGACAGGGCAGCGCATGCCCTTAGGTCACGATCTTCGTTCCCTGCAGCATCAGTTCGCCTGACACCAAGACACGCACGCCTCCTCGCCGCGATGCTGTCCGAATCGCGTGGCGTTTTTCGGCTATTGGCCAGCCACACGTCGTACCTGCAGAGGCAAGAGAAAGCGTGAACAGATCGATGTTTTTTGGAACGAGGGTGGGTCGGGGCGCAGTCAGCAATGGCGCTGCGCGCATGATCTGGACCGGTGGCTTGCTATTGATGCTTGCCGGATGCGGTGGTGGTGGTGGTTCGAACTCCGACGACGGCGGCCGCAATGAGCCGCCCCCGCCGCCGCCGCCAACCCAGAGAGATCCCGTTACAGCGGTTGCCACTGAGGTGGGCAGCCCTCTCGACGCAGCGGTGACGCAAGCGATCGGCCCGGCAGGCGGCGTGCTCGAGTCGGCCGACGGTACGCTGCGCGTCGAGGTGCCTGCTGGCGCGCTCACGGCGGAGCAAACCTTCAGCATTCAGCCGATCTCCAATAACGCACACGGGAAGATCGGCGGCGCCTTCCGGCTCGGCCCCGAAGGCGTCACGTTTGCCAGCCCGATTCGACTGACATTCAACTACACGCCCGATCAGATCCTCGGCACGGCACCGCAACTGCTGCGCGTGGCGAGCCAGAATCGCAACGGCTTCTGGGAGCTGCACCAAACGACGCTCGATGCAGACGAAGGGACCGTGTCGGTCAACACGACTCACTTCAGCGACTGGTCGGCCGTGGCTGGCGCGCAGCTTTCGCCGGGGTCCGCGACGGTGAAGCCGGGCGAGACTGTCGCTCTGTCGGTTGTGGTTTGCGCGCCCGTGCAGTCCGACGACCTGCTCACGACACTCCTCTCCGAGTGTCAGCCGAGCACGGTGATCCGGAATCTCGTCAGGAATTGGTCGGTCAACGGAGTGTCGGGCGGTGACGGCCACGTGGGCACCGTTGCGGTACAGGACGACCGTTCGGCTGTGTACACGGCACCTGCCAGTGCGCCTCAGTCCAACCCGGTGGCGGTCTCTGCGGAATACACCACGCTGCAGGGTGAGCTCGTAACGCTCATTTCAAACATTCGAGTGCAGACGGGCCTGTGCACCCCCGCCAACCCGGGCGAGCCTTGTTTCTTCGATCTGGTTCAGTACAACGGACGGGGATTGCCGTCCGACGAGCTGCCTCGCGAGACTTGGGAGAACCCTGAAAGGGTCACGGGTGGGCGGCTGTCGCTGCGGGACTACGATGGTGACGGCGCGGGCACCTGGACGCTGCGCCACGTGTGGGTCGAAGAAAGGCCTTCCGGCAATCTCGAGCAGTTCGTGCAGGCCGCGGGTGACTTCACCAGCGATGCGAACGGCCGGTTGAGCTTCACCGCGCTTGGCGGCGAAGCAGCCTTCACTGGCTCCATTCAGCAGGGTGTCGTCACGATCGAGGGCTATCCGCTCTCGACGCGGCATGTGACCGTGTCGGCCCAGCTCAGATTTCAGCAGCCGTGAGATCGACCCGGCCGCCGACGAGTGCGTCGGCGGCCGGGACAGCGGCCCGTCATCGTTCAGATCGGCCAGTTGGCCACGTCGCACTTGCGAGGCAAGGTAAATTCCAGCTTCGCAAACGCCGCGTATAGCAACCTTGTCGATAACGCAGGTTGGCCGGTTTCGACGATGGCTTTGAGCCGTTGCAGGATGACCGGCATACCGCCAGCGATGCCCTTGGCGGTCGGTGTGCCCATAGGAATGTTGTCGACCAACAACGTTACTTCGACGCCGCCGGTGACTGGCTTCAATTCATAAGTCACGACGCAGGGTGGATCGTCGTAGCCCGCGAAACGGAACGAGTGAGAGAAGCGGCGGGGCGGGTCGTAGTCGAGCACTTCTCCGACCACCATCACCTTCTTCTGACTGGATGTGCGCATCTGCATGCGCGCACCAGGTCGCAGCGTCTGGGCGTGCAGCCAGGTATTGAACACGGCCAGCTGCGGCTCGTCTTGTTTGGTGAGCTCGCGCCAGATGGCTTCCAGCGAGCCATCGATGACGATGCGAGAGACCAGTCGACGTTCGTTGCTCATTCCTTTTTGCTCCGTTCCACCGCATATTTCAATCGAGTCAGGCGCCCGGCCCAGAACGATCGATACTGATCGCTCCAGCGCTCGTGGATGACCTGCAGCGGCGCGAGATTGACGTACAGCGGTCGATCGCGCCCCACCTTCTGCGACACCAGCAATCCTGCTTCCTCCAGCACATTGATGTGTTTCAGCACTCCAATGCGGCTGAGATCGAAGTGGTCCACCACTTCGCTGACGAGACAACCGGGCGCTGCCGCCACGATGTCGATGATCTGCCGCCGCACCTGGCTGGCCAGCGCTTGAAAAACCGTGTCGAGTTCGTGTTCTTGCATAAGGCCTTATAGGTAACTATATTGTTACGTGTTGGCTCGGCCTGTCAAGTGACAGGCGCATCGCGAGGTTGGAGACATGACGCATCCTGTCGCCGTGGTCGGTTTCGACCACATCGTGCTGCGCATCCGCGACAAGACGCGGATGCTCGGTTTCTATCGCGATGTGCTGGGATTCCCGGTCGATCGCGATCGGCCCGAGCTCGGCCTTACGCACATCCGCGCCGGCGACGATTTGATCGACCTGGTGACGGTCGATGGGCCGCTTGGTCGCAAGGGTGGCGCAGCGCCCGACGCGGAGGCACGCAACCTCGATCACTTCTGTCTGCGGATACGGCCGTTCGATGAGGCCGCGCTTCGGGCCCACCTCGCTGCTCACGGTGTGCAGATTGATGAAGCGGGTGATCGTTACGGTGCCGATGGCAACGGCATGTCACTTTATATCCGCGACCCAGAGGGCAACACGATCGAGTTGAAAGGCCCGCCGCGATAGTCGCGACCGGCGTTGCCGCACACCGCTGTTCCCTAGGTCCAATAGTGACCGGCGGCCAGACTGGATCACCATTCCTCAGGTGCACGCAACGTTCCCGCTATGTGAGGAGAGCGCTCATGATGCGTACGAGATTTGCGAGACTCGCCAGCCGTATTGGCGCTGCCGCACTGTTCGCCGTTTCGCTCACCTGTCTGGCCCAGTCGATCAATACCAACTACATGCCGGGCACCGACTTCTCGAAGTACCACACCTACCGCTGGGTGTCGGTCGGGGAGCACGGGGCGGTGGATCCGATTCTCGACCAGCAGATCAAGCAGGCCGTGGACAAGCAGCTCCAGGCTAAATCCCTCGTGAAGAAGGATGAGGACCCAGCCGATCTGTACATTGGCTATCAGGTGGGTGTGCAGCAGGAACACGAGCTCAATGCCTACGGCTCGCCGGGCTGGCGCTTCGGTGGCGGGATGGCGAACGCGACCACCTCCACGGTGGACAACGGCACGCTCGTGCTCGATATGTACGACCCTGCGATGAAACAATTGGTCTGGCGCGGCGGCGCGACCGAGACCATCGACAAGAACAGTTCTGAGGAAAAGAAACAGAAGCAGCTCGACAAGGCCGCGACCAAGCTGCTGAAGAACTTCCCGCCCAAAGCTGCCAAGTAGCGGCGCGCTGGGGCGAGTCATGGCGGTCGGCGAGGTTCTGCAATCGTGGCACGACGGCCTCATCAAGTCGTCGATCGTCGAGTTCGTGGCGCGGGTGACGAACCGTGGCAGCACGGACTATGTGCCGCCAGCCGAGCGGATCGCGGTGTTCGATAACGATGGCACGCTGTGGTGCGAGCAGCCGATGCAAGTGCAAGTGTTCTTTGCGCTGGATCGCATCAAGCACCTCGCGAAGCGGGATCCGACGCTTGCCGAGCGCCAGCCATTCAAGGCCTTTATCGAGCGCGACTTCAAAACGATCGCCTCGCTCGGCAAGCGCGGCGCGTTCGAGTTCGCCTTCATGACGCATGCCGGTGTCTCGGAGGAGGAGTTCGATGCCCTGGCGCATGCATGGCTCGAAGCCGAGCGTCATCCGACGCTGGGGCGTCTGTTCAAGCGTTGCGTCTTCCGTCCCCAGATCGAGCTGCTCGACTATCTACGCGACAATGGTTTCAGAACTTTCATCGTCTCCGGCGGTGGCATCGATCTGATGCGGGCCATGTCCGAAGAGGCGTACTCGATTCCGCGCGAGCAGGTGATCGGGTCCAGTCTCAAAACGCGGGTCGACGTGCAGGCTGGCGTGCTCACGCTCTTCAAGCTCTCAGAGCTGGGAACCTTCGACGATCGCGAGGTGAAGGTGGAGAATATCGGTCTGCACATCGGCCGCCGTCCCATCCTGGCCTTCGGCAATTCGGATGGCGATCTGGCGATGATGCGCTACACGCTGGCGGGCCCGAGGGCTCGCCTCGCGTTGCTTCTGCATCACGACGATGCGGAGCGAGAGTTCGCATACGACCGCGAGTTTCGATTGAGCCCGCTCAGCGAGGCATTGGATTGCGCCGAGAAGGATGGCATCCGAGTCGTCAGCATGAAACGGGACTGGTGCACGGTGTTCATTTGAGCGCCGTCTGATCCCGAACCAGCAGGTGCGCGACCAGCAACCCTGCTTCATAAAGCAAGTACATCGGCACCGCCATCATGCACATGGAAATGGCGTCGGCGGGAGTCAGCAGGGCCGAGATCACGAAAACTCCCAGCAGCACATAGGCGCGATTCTGCTTCAATGCAGCCACGCTCACGATGCCCGTCAACACCAGCAGCATGACCACGACCGGGAGCTCGAAAGCGATCCCGAAGGCCAGGAACAGCACCATGACGAAATCCAGGTAACTCGAAATATCGGTCATCATGGCGACGCCTGTGGGGGTGGTCTGGGCGAAGAAAGCAAACATCACGGGGAATACGAGCGTGTAGGCGAACGCAATGCCGACCACGAACAGCACCACGGACGAAACCATCAGCGGCACCGCGAATCTTTTCTCGCTTCGATACAGTCCTGGGGCTACGAACGCCCATGCCTGGTAGAGCGTGTAGGGTATCGATAGGAAGACGGCGACGAAGATCGCCAGCTTGAAAGGCGCCATGAAGCCGGACGTGACGCTGGTGCCGATGAGCTGGCCGCCGGCCGGCAGTTTTGCGACCAGTGGCGCGGCCAGGACTTCAAAGAGCGCATTCGAAAAGTACAGGCAGGGAATGGCCAGGATGACCACACAAACGACGGCTCGAAGCAGACGGGTGCGCAGTTCGAGCAAATGCGACATCAATGGCGCTTCGGTGAACTTTTCGTCAGAGGTTTCCATCTGCAGGCTCGTGGCAAGGATTGGTGATGTGGTTGGTGCTTTGAGCAAATGCTCCGGCTCACAGAAGCACGAATGCCGCGGCTGCGAGCAGCGTGGGAACCGCGGCGCCCAGCAGCAACCCGCCAGCGCCGATGGTCTCGTCGGCGAAGCCGCGTTTGAGTAGCGTGACGCCTGCCGGATTCGGTGCATTGGCGATCACCGTGAGGCCGCCGCCAGCGACTGCTCCGGCCACGAGCATGTACTTCGCTTCGGCGCTGATGCCGCTGATGAGCGAGCCCAGGTAGGTTAGAGCGGCGTTGTCGGTAATTGCGGTGAGGCCGAGCGCGCCGAAGAACAACGCCAGCGGCTCGAGGGCCGATACGATTGGCTGCAGCCACCACCGTTGCATGCTTCCCAGCAGTACCAGGCCGGCCAGGAAGAAGCCCACCAGCAACGCTTCCTTGACGATCAATGGCGCCTGATAGCGATCGTAGGCCTGCGTGAATCCGAGGAACATCAGGAACAGGCCCACAAAAATGATCGGATGGTGAGCAAAGATGACCACCGCAGCGAGGAAGATCCCGTGCACCACGATCACCGTGAGCGGCATGGCGGGACGATTTGCGGGATTGGGTGGCTGCATGCGGATCAATTCGCGACGGAGCACGAACGTGGCCAACGTCGCGTTGATGAGCACCACCAAGGCGGCCTTCCATCCGAAGTTCGCCAGCATGAAAGCGCTGTCCCAATTCCAGGTGGCGGCAACCATCAATACCGGGGGCGCGGCGTAAGAGGTGAGTGTTCCGCCGATCGATACGTTGACGAAGAGGACGCCCAGGGCGAGGTATTTCGGCGCTTCGGGCACGGGGCGTTGGAATACCTGCGGTGCCAGCATCAGTGCAGCGATCGTCATCGCAGCAGGTTCTGTGATCAACGAGCCGAACAGGGGAACGACGGCAAGGCTCAACCATGCGAGCATCACCGACGTGGGTGCGGGCAGTATGTGCGCGACCCGGCGCAGCGAGGCTTCGACGGCGTAAAGGATCGGGCGGGAGGCCGCGATCACCATCACAACGAATACAAAGAGCGGCTCAGTGTAGTTGCGCGACTCTGCGTACTCGATCGCGCTGGCGCCACCGGAGAACACGGCCATGCACGCGATCAGCACGATGGCCCAGAAGCCAAACACGACTTCGACCTCTCCCAGCAAGTGGAACAGGCCCGCATGTCGGGGCGATCGGGCAGCGAGTCGCTCGAATTGTTTGGCGGAGAAGGTGTGCAGCAGTGCCAGCGCGAACAGGCCTGCGGCAATTTTCTGCAAGACAGGGTCGGATTCTATGGACATGGGCACGGTCAACCCGCGCGGCGGCCCGACCAGCGCACAACCTGTGGACGATCATTCGCCCAACACCCACCGCGCAATATACCGTTACTTCACCGTGATGGCGAATGTCGAAGCAAAGTGGAAGCTACCCATCGGGATACAGGTGTCCAGCGTGCCATCCGAGAGGATCGGGCAGCGTTTCAGATACGTATCATTCGTGGTGAGGTAAGCGTTGGTCGTCGTGAAGGCCGCGCGCGTCACGGATTCGCCGACCGCTGTGTCCACGCACATGCCGAGAGTGCCGCTGGAATTGATCGCGCACACCAGCAGGCCGCCGCCGTCACGCAGCGAGTACAAGCGATCGCCGATCACCTGAGAAACCATCGTCGCACGCGACGTGTTGATGCCGGTGTCGAGGCAACTTGACAGGCTGGATGACGTGGCGCTGCACGATTGCAGACGCCAGCCGCCGGGGAAGCTTTGGTAGTAAGCGCCATAGGCCCGGGTGCCGTTCGCCGAGAACACCACCTTCGTGAGTCGCTGAGTGTTCAGCAAGGAGCAACTCAAGATGTCTCCATCGATGTTGAGCGGGCAGCGCTTCAATCCCTGGCCCACATCGTTGACGAACAGGGCGTTCACCGCCGGATGCACACCGATCGTCAGCGGGTTCGTGACCTGGTAGCCGATCGAGGTGCCAGCGAGGCCCCCACCGTAGCGCCAGACTGCGCCCAGCGTGTCAAGATTCGAGTTGGCGTAGTAAAGCTTGCCGCTGCGATAGCCGAGGTCGATCCTGCCGGATCCGTAGGCGTCGAAGACCAGACATCGCCGCAACATGCCGTAGCCATCGAGGTCGCACTCGGAGATGAACGATGCGTCGGAGTAGCTGATGTACAGCACAGGGTCTGCGGCACTGTAGTTGATCGAGGCCGTGCCAAATTTCGACGTGCCGGAGTTGTCGAGGTAACTGAAGCCGAGCGTCAGTGTGGCGGCCGCGGGGGCGCGGGGCAGATAAAAGAGTGACAGCTGACAGCTGTTGTTGCCGGTGACGTTGGCGCAGGTGAAGTCCGATGGGCCGAACCAGCCCTCCGGCAAGGCAGGCAAGTTGGTCACGGTGAAGTTCGTAGCCGGATTGCCGTCGTCGGTAGCGTAAGTCAGCGTGACGGTCTGCATTTGCCCGGTATGCACAGCGATCGAGCTTTGGCTCACGGTCGCGGCGATGTTGTTGTTCACCGTAGCGGCATAGGGAATGGTCAACGATCCGGTTTTGGCTGTACCCGAGTTGTCTCGGTAGCTGTAGTTCAATGTGAGATTGCCTGAGCCGAAGACGGCGGGCGCGAATAGCAGCGGCAACTCACAGGGAAGATCGACACTCACGGTCGCGCACGTCAACGCGCCGACCGTGCTGCTCCAACCCATCGGCAATGTGCTCAGATCCGTGGTCACGGCGAATTGGCTCACGGTATTGTCGTCATCCGTCGTGAAGGTGATGTGTACGGGCCGATTGCCGACACCGGCGACGGCGGTGATTTGCCCGCCAGGGGCGACGTTACCAACGACGTTATTGTTCGCGGTGGCCGTATAGGCGATGTTGATCGACCCATTCTTGCTGGTGCCGGCGTTGTCCTGGTAGGTGTAGCCGAGCGTCAATGTGCCGCTACCGGTAGTGGCCGGCGTATAGGTGAGTGAGAGTTGGCAGCCATTGCCAACGCTGACGGTAGCGCAATCGAGTGTCGCGCTCGATACGCTCCAGCCGGTTGGCAGTGACGCAAGTGCCGTGGTGATCTGCAATGCCGAGGCTGAGAAACCATCGTCGGTCATGAACGTGACATTGACCGGTTGGCCGCCGCCACCGACGACGGCAGCGATCTGTCCGCTGGGTGCCACAGTGCCGTTGACGTTGTTGCGCGTGGTCGCGGCATAAGCGATGTTGGCCGAGCCGTGCTTGCTCGTGCCCGAGTTGTCTTGATAGGTGTAGTCGAGCGTCAATGCGCCGCCGCCGCCAGTGGTCGGCGCATAAGTGAGCGAAAGCTGGCAGCCGTTGCCAGTGCTGACGAGTTCGCACTCGAACGTTGTGCTCGACGTGCTCCAGCCTGAAGGCAGCGACGCAAGTGCCGTTGTGATCTGCAGAGCTGAGGCCGGGAAGCCATCGTCGGTCGTGAATGTGACATTGACCGGCTGGCTGCCTTCGCTGGCAACCGAGATGACTTGCCCGGTTGGCGCGGCGGTCGCGACGACGTTGTTATTCGCGGTGGCGGAATAGTCGACGAGCTCGCGCCCGGTCTTGGTGTTGCCCAGGGCGTTCGTGTAGCTGTAATCAAGGTTGAGTGTGCCGCTGCCGCCCGCGAGTGGGGCATAGGTGAGATTCAGCACACAGCCACTGCCGGTGGTGACGTTCGCACAGCTGAAGCTTGCGGGGCCGCTCCAGCCTGCCGGCAATCGCGTCAGGTCTGTCGTGATGCGGAGATTCGTCAGCGCGTGAGCGTCGGATGAAGTGAACGTAAAGCTGAGTGTGCGAGTGCCGCCGCTCACCGTTTTGATCCTGTCGCTAGTCGAGCGAGTCACGACCGAGGTGTTGTCGGTAGGGGTGTCGCGTGGGGTATTTTGCACCGGCGTCGCGGCCTGCTTCGAGTCGCTGCAGCCGACCAATGTCAGCAACAGCAGGCTCGATGAATAAACAAGTGCTCGTGAGTGTGCGTGCCGGGCAGTCATGAAACTTTCCGTTGTTACGACTGAGAGATCAGCGGCGGCACCATAGTGGCGGCTGTCGTGACGTCGATGTTAAAGACATCACACAATGTTTATTTATTTGTAGCGTCGGCGATGTTGTATGTATTTGTTAGTTACGAAGGCGTAGGTCGAAAGGCTTGGAAAAATGCAGCATGTGTGGGGTGCAGGTCTGTGCTGCGCACGCGGCCGCGGATCACATCGGTGGCGTCGTAATCACTCGGATTTCGCGGGTGGGTTAGGTGGATTCACCGGTAGTGCCGGCAGTTGCATCGGCTGAGACTCCAGTACGTAGATGAACCACTGAGCAGGGCGTTGTTTATGTACCGGCGAATTCTGGTGCCGATCGATGGCAGCAGCACCGCGCTCGAGGGATTGACCGAGGCGTTGCGGCTCGCCCGGGCATTTCAGGCCAGAATCAAGTTGGTGCACGTGGCCAGCGAGCTGAGCATCGATCCGGCTGTCACTCCGTCCGTGTACTACGAGTTCGCTGCCGAAGGCAGGCAGGCAAGCGGCCATGAGGCGCTGGCGAACGCGCAAGCGTTGGCGAACGAGCAGGGCGCGGACGTTGAAGTGCAACTCATCGAGGCCACTGGCGCTCGGGCAGCCGATGCCATCGTTGCAGCGGCTCAGCAGTGGCCGGCGGATCTCATCGTGATGGGAACCCATGGCCGTAGTGGAGTGAGGCGGCTGGCATTGGGCAGTGATGCGGAGATGGTGTTGCGATCGGCACCGGTTCCGGTGTTGATGGTGCGAGAAGGTGTCACCAGCTGAGTTCCGCGTCGGCGCGCGTGGTCGTGTTTAGTCGCGATGGCTGGCGAGATCTCGAATCGTCCGGGCGATGAGCGGGGCAATGGAGCAGACGCGCAGTCCGGAGTCGAGCCACTGCTCGAACTCTGGGCGTAGTTCGATTGAGTCAGTCACGAGAACGTTGTCGGCTGCGTGTGATGAAAATATCTGGCTGGCTGCCGGCAGGAAGGCAGCGTGTGCTGCCGCGACTAGCACCGTCCGCGCGCCGGCCTGGCGCGATGCCTGGCAAGCTCGCAGAATTGTGGAGCCGCTGACGATCATGTCGTCGTAGATGATGACGGCTCGTCCCGCCAGATCGCCGACCACTGTTGCCCCGGAGACGACGCCCTTCGTACGGCGCTTCTCCATGAATGCCAGATCGACTTCTCGCGATAGAGTGCTGGTCAGAAATTCGCGAAACCGTTGCGCGCGCTTCACGCCACCGATGTCCGGCGACATCACCACGACCGGTTGATCTCCGACTGCCTTGGCGATGTCCGCAACGAAGACGTCGGCGGCTTCCAGGCGGAGGGTGTGACAGCGAAAGGCGTTGTCGAAGGCCGCCTCATTGTGCATCTCCAGCGCAACTACGCGATCGATGCCGACGGCTTCCATGAGCGCTGCGACATATCGCATTGTCACTGGATCGCGAGGCTGGGTTCGTCGGTCCTTGCGTGCGTACGCGAGGTAGGGCGTTATCGCCGTGACGCGCTCAGCGCCGGCGTCCTTTAACGCGCCAACGAAGAACAACAGACGACACAGCTTGTCGTTGGCCGAGGCGTTGGCATCGCCGCAAAGGTCTTGCACGACATAGACGTCCTCGTTGCATACGTCGACCAGCGGACGCATCTTGTGCTCGCCACCCTCAAATTCTCGTTCTTCGCTCGGCGCCAGCACCGTTCCAAGCGCAGCAGCGACCCGACCTGCGAGGCTCGACGAAGTTTTGGGGGCGAATATCAGCATGGGATTACTGTGAACTGCGGCTGCTGCCGGGACCAGCTGCAACCTCCACGCAGCCGCTCCGGCGTACTACGTAACGGCTCAGGGTCACGGCGCGTTCCGCAGTGCGTGGCGTATGGCGAAGTCCTAGGAGCGTTCTTTTCCGCCGCCAGGGAGCCCGCGGGCGCTCGGGTCGGCAAGTGAGGAATGAAACAGTAAAGCGCAGCATCTCACGGGCGTCGCAAGCGCCCGTGCTTACCTTCGTGCTGTAGCTCGTGACGTGCGGGACGCAGCGCTCGATTCGGTCGCAAAGCTGTTCAACAACGTGTCGACCAGCGCCAGACCGTCACGCTCCAGCGAGATCAGTTGCGGATTGAGCAGCCACTCACGAATCAGACCGCTGATCGCACAGCGCAGGATCATGGCGCAGATGGATGGATCGAGTTCCGCACGTAACTGCTTCAGTCGCTTGGCATGAGCGAATGCTTCTTCCATGCGCTCCTGAAACTGCGTGGCGCCGCGCTGCTCGCGACTCAGAATAGGGCGGGTTTCCTCTGCAAGCTCGCAGTGCAGGTACGAGATCTCGACCGCGTTACGTGTATGGGCATTGTGGGTCAGCTCATCGAACACAGTGATGTGGAACTGTCGCAGCGTCTGTAGCGGCCGATCGCTGTTGCTCGAGGCGATCTGATCGAGCTGGCTGATGAAGGGGCTTTCGACGCGCTCCATCACCGCCTCGAAAACCTCGAGCTTGTTGGCGAAGTGCCAGTAAACCGCGCCGCGGGTGTGACCGGCCTGGGCAGCGATGTCGTCCAAAGTGGTGCGCGCCACGCCTTTTTTCAGGAAGCACAGCTCTGCCGCGTCCAGGATGGAGGAGCGGGTGGCCTCGGCGTCTTCTTTCGTCTTGCGAGCCATGAGTGTGTCGGGCATCTCAGATCGGACCGCTATGTTAACCGGTGGGTTGATATACATACAAACGTGTATGTATAATTGTTCGATCTGGTAACCCCTGGTGATTCCGTGCCCCGTCCATCGACCTCCCCGGTGGCGCTTTTTGGCGTCCTCGCTATCTCGCTCGCGCTTGTCGGGTGTGCTGAAGATCCGCCGCCTGCGCCGCCCGCGCCCGATGTCATCGTCGAGACCGTGCAGCGGGGCGACTTGCCGCTAGCGTTTGAGTATCCAGCGCGCGTCGCCGGTTCACGCGTCGTCGAAGTGAGAGCGCGCGTGAGTGGCGTCATCGTCGAGCGCAAATATCGGGAAGGTCAGCCGGTAAAGGCGGGCGATGTCTTGTTCCGCATCGAGCCGGACAACTATCGCGCGGCTTACGAGCAGGCCGGCGCCGAAGTTCAGATGCAGCGTGCAGCGATAACTCAAGCCAGGAGCGACTATGAGCGCGCCAAGGCGCTGGTCGCCGAAGGCGCGGTCAGCAAGCGCGAATACGATCAGGCCGAGGCGGCATTTCTGCGCGCACAAGGTGGCTTGGCCGCGGCCGAAGCTGCACAGAAGATCGCACGCTTGAATCTCGACTACACCGAGGTGCGCTCGCCGGTGACCGGTGTTGCGAGCAAAGAGGCGGTCACGGTCGGCAATCTGGTGAACGGCGCTGCGACCGCGGGTGGCGATTTACTGACGACGGTGATTCAAGCCGATCCCGCCTACGTGGAATTCTCCATCGCCGAGGCGGAGCTGTTACGTCTGCGCCAGCTGTCGGAAGGGCAGAGCAAGCAAGCTCAATACCCGGTTCGTATCGTGCGTGGCTCGGCGTGCGAAAGCACCGGCAAGCTCGATTTCGCCGATACCTTCGTGAATACGAGCACAGGGACGGTGCGTGCGCGAGCGGTGTTTCCCAATCAGAACGGCTGTCTGGTCTCCGGCCAGTACCTCGCGATTGAATTGAGCGGCGTACAGATCGCGGATGCATTGGCGGTGTCGAAAGCCGCCGTGCTGTTTGCTCAGACGGGGCCCATGATCTGGGTCGTCGGTGACGACAATAAGGTCAGCCCGCGACCCGTGAAGATCCAGGAGAGCTGGCGCGATCGTTGGATCGTGCAGGAAGGCGTACAGCCGGGCGAGCGCGTCATCGTGGAGGGACTGCTCAAGGTGCGGCCCGGCGTCGAAGTCGTCGCGCTGACCCAGGAGCAGGACACTGCACGCAAGGCCGCGAAGAACCAACCCGCGGCAGCGGCGGGCGAGGGCGGCTGAGATGTTCGCCGAGTTCTTCATTCGCCGGCCGATCTTCGCGACGGTGCTGTCGATCCTTATCGTGATCCTCGGCCTGGGGGCGATGGTGGGCTTGCCGGTGGCGCAGTATCCAGAAATCCTGCCGCCGCAGATCACCGTGAACGCGACCTATTCGGGCGCTGCTGCCAATGTCGTGGCGGAGACGGTCGCCGCGCCGATCGAAAATCAAATCAACGGCGCGACCGGCCTGCTCTACATGAATTCGTCGAGCAGCTCCGACGGCCGCATGACGATCACTGCCACCTTCGAGACCGGCACGGATCCTGACGAGGCGTTGGTCGAAATCAACAATCGCATCGCCGCCGCGACACCGATGCTGCCGGAAGAAGTGCGGCGTCTGGGTGTCACTGCGCGTAAGTCGATGTCGAGCATTCTCGGCCTCGTCTCCCTGCAATCGCCGGACGGACGCTACGACGACGTGTTCCTGAACAATTACGCGTTGTTGAATATCGTGGACGAGCTGAAGCGCGTGCCCGGCGTGGGCGATGCGCTGCTGTTCGGCTTGCGCTACTACTCGATGCGCATCTGGATGGATCCCGACCGCATGCGTGCACTCGGCATGACGCCTTCGGACATCATTCAAGCGTTGCGCGATCAGAATGCGCAGCTGCCGGCCGGCAGCATCGGCGCACCTCCGCTGACCGAGCCGGTGAACTTCACGTACACGATGACGACCAAGGGACGTTTGAACACGCCCGAGGAGTTCGGCCAGGTCGTGCTCAGACGCGATGCCGACGGGGGCCTCGTTCGTCTCAAAGACGTGGCTCGCGTCGAACTTGCTGGCCAGAACTACAACTTCACGTCGCAGTTGAATGGCAAGGCGGCGGTGCCCGTTGCGGTGTTCTTGAGTCCAGGTGCCAACGCGCTCGAGGCGATGGATGCGGTCAAGAAGCGCGTTCATGAGTTGAGCGCCGCGTTCCCCGATGGCATCGAGTACAGCATTCCGTACGACACCACCGAGTTCGTGCGTATTTCGATCAAGGAAGTGGTGAAGACGCTCTTTGAAGCGATGCTGCTGGTGTTCGCCGTCGTGTTCCTGTTCCTGGGCAACTGGCGCGCGACCTTGATTCCCAGTCTGGCTGTGCCGGTCTCGTTGATCGGCGCCTTCGCCGGCATGGCGATGCTCGGATTCTCCATCAACACGCTGACGCTGTTCGGGCTGGTGCTTGCCATCGGCATCGTGGTCGATGACGCCATCGTGGTGCTGGAGAACGTCGAGCGCATCATGCACGAGGAGCACTTGTCGCCGACGGAGGCGACGATCAAAGCCATGCAACAGGTCACTGGCCCCGTGGTCGCGATCGTGCTGGTGCTGTGTGCGGTGTTCGTGCCGGTCGCATTCGTCGGCGGCATGAGCGGCGTCATGTATCGACAGTTCGCCATCACGATCGCGGTTTCGGTGGCGATTTCAGGGCTGGTGGCGTTGACCCTGACGCCGGCGCTGTGCGCGCTGCTGCTCCGACCCGGAGACAAAGCGCAGTGGCGATGGTTGGAGAGCTTCAACGAGTGGTTCGCCAGACTGACCGGCCGATACACGCAAGGCGTGGCCTATCTGCTGCGTAATACCGCGCTCACGGTTTGTCTGTTCATCGCAATCGGAATCGCGGCGACGCTGTTGTTCCGATCCGTGCCGGCGTCGCTGTTGCCGAACGAGGATCAAGGTGTCGCGATTGCCGTGCTCAATCTTCCCGATGGCGCGTCATTGAGCCGGACCCAGGCCTCCGTCGATCAGTTGACCGAGTACGAGACGCAGCATCCCGACGTCGATCGCGTGGTCAGTCTGGTCGGCTACGACATGCTGACGGGCGCGCTCAAGCCGAACGCCACGACGCAGTTCGTGCGCTTGAAAGATTGGCAGGAGCGTCCGAAGGAGCAGCAAAGCTCCGAGGCAATCGCGGCCCAGCTCATGGGCGAGGGCGGTGCGCAGGTGCGAGATGCTTTCGTGCTTGGCATCAATCCGCCGCCCATTCCCGGGCTCTCGACCACGGGCGGGTTCGAGTTGTATGTGGAGAGCCGCGTCGGGTCCGACTACCGCAAGATTGCCGAGGTGGTGAGCAATTTCATCGCCAAGGCCAATCAAGATCCTCAGCTCAAGGGCGTGGCCACGATGTTCAGCGCCAATGCGCCGCAGATTTTTCTGAACATCGATCGCGACAAGGCGGCGCAGATGGGCGTGAGCCTCACGCAGCTCTTTCAAGCGACGCAGGCGACCTTCGGTTCGTTCTACGTCAACGACTTCAATCGCGACGGCAGAACGTATCAAGTGCAACTGCAGGCTGAAGGGGCGGCGCGCGATGAGATCGAAGACTTGCGCAATGTCTCGGTACGCGCCGACAGCGGCGAGCTCGTGCCACTGAACACGCTGGTGACCGTGGAGCAGGACATCGGTCCTGAGCAGGTCGAGCGTTTCAACAGCTTCCCGGCGATCAAGGTGCTCGGCGATCCGGCGCCTGGGGTCGCGCCCGGCGACGCAATCGCGGCGATCGAACGGATCGCGGCTGAAACGTTGCCGCAGGGTTACACCGTGGCCTGGATCGGCTCGGCGTATCAGCAGAAACAAGTATCCGCTTCATCTGCCATCACGATGGTGGGCGGATTGCTGTTCGTGTTCCTGATCCTGGCCGCGCAGTACGAGCGCTGGTCGCTGCCGATGGCGGTCATGCTGTGTATGCCATTCGCGCTGTTTGGCGCCGCGCTGGCGGTGCTGATGCGCGGTTTGACCAACGATCTGTACTTTCAGGTGGGCTTGATAACGCTCATCGGCTTGTCGGCGAAGAATGCGATTCTGATCGTCGAGTTCGCGGCAGAGAACGTTCGGGCCGGGATGCGAGTCAAGGAGGCGGCACTGGTCGCGGCCAGACAGCGTTTTCGTCCCATCGTCATGACCTCGCTGGCGTTCATTCTGGGCGTCGTGCCGCTCGCGATCAGCTCGGGCGCAGGCGCAAATGCTCGTCACTCGATCGGCACCGGCGTGATTGGTGGTTTGTTGATGGCGACGCTCGTGGCGACCTTCTTCATCCCGTCCTTCTTCCGTTGGGTGATGCGCCGTGACGAGCGACGCGAGCAAGTCGTGCCGGCGAACGCCTTGTCGCAGGAGATCTGACATGCGACGAACTGCTATCGCGATTGCTGTCGCTGCGTTGTTGAGTGCCTGTGCCCAGATGCCGGAGCGCAATGTTCCAACCGATGTGGAGGGCATGTTGCCGGATCGATTCACCGACGTGGTGGCGATCCCGGACACAGGCGTCCCGCCCACCTGGTGGCAGGCCTTCGACGATCCCAAGCTGGTGTCGCTGGTCGAAAGTGGCCTGCAATACAACAGCGATCTGATCGTCGCCGCGGAACGATTGCGCGAAGCTCACGCGACGATGCGCTCGGTGCGCTCGGCTCAGCTGCCTGAGGTCAGCGCATCCGTTGCCGGTACGCGGCAACGTACCTGGGTGGCCGGCTTGCCAGACTCGGCGCTCATCGAGACCGGTCAGTATGGTGTCCAGGTGCGTTACGAAGCGGACCTGTGGGGACGGTTGGCCTCACAGACGGAAGCAGAGCGGCAGCGATATCTGGCTCAGGGTTACACCTTGGCATCGCTGCGACTGACGATCGCGGCGGAGCTCGTGCGAGGTTATCTGCAGGCGCAGTCGCTCTCCGAAGCCCGCTCAGTGTTGGAAGAGAACGTTCACGTGCTGGACGATCAGCTGCGACTCAGCCGGCGTCGCTACGATGTCGGTGCGATTTCGGAGCTGGATCTGCAGCGCTTCCGTTCCGAGCTGGAAGACTCACGTGCGCAACTAGCCGAAACGACACAGCAATTGCGCGCCGTGCAGCGGGCATTGCTGCTGCTCGCAGGGCAGCTGCCCACGGATGAGCGCGTGGCTCATATCAACATCGAAAGCGAGGAGCGCCCACCGGCAGTACTGCCGACCGTGCCGACGGGGCTGCCTTCATCGCTGTTGAATCGACGGCCGGATCTGCGAGCTGCGGAGGCGAACCTTGCGGGCGCCGGCGCTGATCTGAACGCCGCGCGGCGTGCGTGGCTTCCGACTATTGCTATCACCGGATCGGCGGGTGAGATTTCGAGGGGGCTTTCCGATCTGTTCAAGGACGGCATGAGTCTTTGGTCCGTCGGGGCGACGGTCACGCAAGCGATCTTCGACGGCGGACGGCGCAATGCTGCCATCGAGATCAGCGATGCGCGTCGCGAGCAGCTGGCGGAGTCGTATCGCGCAACAGTTCGTCAGGCATTCGGCGAAGTGCTCGATGCCTTGGACGCTCGCACCGCTGCCGACGCGGTGTATCGAGCTCGAACCGAGCAGTCCGACGCATTACAAACGGCATTGCGCCTCGCGCAGCGTCGCTACGACGAAGGATATTCCGACTATCTCGGTGTGCTCGACGCACGCCGCAGCCTGCTGCAATCCCGTCTGGCCGTGGCCGAAGCGCGACGCAATGGTGGCGCCGCCTATGTCGATCTCGTCCTGGCCATCGGCGGCGGCTGGAGCGAATCGACATGACGATCGACTCGGAGGCATGTTGAGTCAGAACGGCAGGCCCATGCGTTTGCAGGCAAATACGTCGCGCCGCCAGCAACTGCTCAACTCAGCGGCTCGACTGATTCTCGACCAAGGCGTCGGCAAGCTGACTTTGGAGGCCGTGTGCGAGGCGGCTCGGGTCAGCAAGGGTGGCTTGCTGTACTACTTCGAGAGCAAGACCGCGTTGCTGGAAGCCTTGGTGGACGATCTGGCCGCGCAGCTGCAAGGCGAAGTGGACGGACAGTTACATACGAGCAGTACTGACGGCGTCAGTGGCGCGCGAGCGTACCTTCGTGCCGTCGTTCGGATGGGGGAGTTGCCGCGAACCCAGCAGCTCTGCAAGGCTCTGACATTCATCTGCGCTGCTCACCCTGAATTCGTCGATCGCATCCGCTCGCGTGCGAAACAGCGCTCCGTGTTCTGCTCCGCGAGGAACCTGTCGCTCGAAGAACTGCACCTGCGCCTGCTCGCGGACGGCTTGTGGCTCGCGGATATCTATGAGTGCTATCAAATCACCCCTGAACGCCGCATGCAGCTGCTGGAACTGTGCGGCTGTGCCGACAGCGACGTCGCAAGCGATCGTTGATGCCCACAGTTATCAGCAGAGCGGTCGCGATTCTTGCGATGTCTCAGGCAGCCCTTCTCTTCAGTTCCGCAGCTGAGAGTGCCGAGGAGGGGCAGTTCTACGGACTGTTGCGCGCACGGGACCTGACTCCGTTCGGATTCTTGCGACTCGATATGCGGCCCGGCTACGCAGGTTCCTTGGAGACCGGCGCTTGGGCGGTCGAGCTCGAGATCGGCTACCAGAACACCTGGGCGTTGAGCCCGAACGTGGAGCACTATCTCACCGATCTGGAAGCGCAGGGTCGCAGGGAGCTGGGCGCGGCCGAGTTGCAGGCCATTCGGGAGCTGCCGGGTGAGAATTATCTGGTCGATGTCGAGTCCGCGACCTTGGATGCGATCGTCCACTACAAGTTCGCCGAGGATTGGACCGGATATCTGATTACGAGTGGCGTCTCGTACCAGGGCGGATTTCTCGACAGTACGATCGAAGGCTTTCACGACGCGTTCGGCTTCAGCTCATTCGGGCGACCGGCCGTGCGCAGGAATCAAGTCAATTACATCTACGATCTCAAGGGCACCCAGCTCGCCAGTCTAGATGGCCCAGCGCATGGCGGCGTGCTGGATCCAACGCTCGGCGTACGCTACACCGGCTTGCGACTTCCGCAGCCGTGGACGTTGGCAGTCGAAGCGGCTGTCAAAGTGCCGATCGCCGGAACCCGCCAACTATTGTCGACGGGTCACTATGACTACGGATTCCAAGCGTCGCTGCAGCGTCGCGGCGTGCGCCATGCGCTTTACGCCGACGTCGCGGCTGTCTACTACGGTGGCGCCGAATTTCCCGTGCCGCAGGATGCTCAGATCATCCCGACCGTGATCATTGGCTACGAGTATCGGTTGACCGAGAGGACCAACCTCAATCTCCAGGCCTATGTGAGCCCCAGCGTCTACTCCAGGCGTCAGACCGATCTCGAGGAACTGACCGGCATCAAGTATCAGTACAGCTTGGGCCTGCGTCATCGTATCGGCCGTGCGCTCCTGACTTTCGGCGTGACAGAGAACGTGCAGAACATCAACAACACGCCGGACATCGGGTTTCAGCTGGGCGTGGCTTATCTGCCTGCTGCGGGTCGAAGGTAGCCGACGCCCTGTCGGGAATGCACCCGACACAACCTTTCGACGATGAACCCGCGACCGTGCTGGCGCTTTAGTAGTAGATAGGTTCGCGCTTGAAACAGGGGGTACGCCCCATGAACGCTCCGCAGCTGGCGTCTTTGAATCGACTTCTGGCGGGTCTGCCCGATCTGCTGCCGATGATCGAGGCGACGTACAAGGACGTTCACGCTCATCCCGAGCTATCGATGCAAGAAATCCGGACCGCAGGCATTGCGGCCAGGCACCTGGCGGACAACGGCTATGAGGTTACGACCGGGGTCGGCAAAACTGGCGTCGTCGGTTTGTTACGTAACGGCGAAGGGCCGATCGTCATGCTGCGTGCCGACATGGATGCACTACCGATTCGAGAGGCGAGCGACGCTGCCTATGCGAGCACGGAAGCATCGGTAGCGCATGCCTGCGGACATGATATGCACGTGGCATGGCTGATGGGAGCGAGCGCGTTGTTCGCACTCGCGCGTGACACATGGAAGGGCACACTGATCGTGCTATTCCAGCCCGGCGAAGAAACGGCGCAGGGCGCCCGAGCGATGATCGACGACGGTTTGTTCACTCGCTTTCCCAAGCCCGACATCGTGCTGGGCCAACACGTGATGGTCGGGCCTGCGGGCACGGTCGCCGGCAGTGCTGGGCCGATCACATCGGCAGCAGACAGCCTGCAGATTCGTCTGTTCGGTCGCGGCGCGCATGGCTCGATGCCACAAGCCAGCATCGACCCGGTCGTCATGGCTGCGTCGGTCGTACTGAGGTTGCAAACAATCGTCTCGCGCGAGGTCGCAGCCACCGAGTCTGCCGTGATTACGGTAGGCGTGTTGCAGGCGGGCACGAAGGAAAACGTCATTCCAGACGATGCGCTGATCAAGTTGAACGTGCGCACCTTCGACGCAGGCGTGCGCAAGCGTGTGCTCGCCGCGATCGAGCGTATCGTGAATGCCGAGGCGCAAGGGTCGGGCGCGACGCAGGCGCCGGAGATCACGCCACTCGATCGCTATCCATTGAACATGAACGACAAGGCTGCGAGCGACCGCGTCGCTGCGGCATTTCGCGCTCATTTTTCGGCCGAGCGCGTGTTCCATTCCGGTCCGGCACCGGCGAGTGAGGATTTTGGATGTTTTGGCGCTGAGTGGAATGTGCCTTCGGTCTATTGGTTCGTTGGCGGCACTGATCCTGCGATTTATGCCAAGGCAAAGGAGGAGGGCAGAGTTCAGGAGTTGCCGGTGAATCACAGCCCACGATTCCTGCCGGTGCTGCATCCGACACTCGCAACGGGCGTGGAGGCGATGGCAGCTGCCGCGCTGGCGTGGTCGGCGGTCGTGTGACCCCATTCGATCCTGCGACGGCGAAGGAAGTCCAGGACACGCTGGTCCTGGTGCTCGATCTCTGCGGCACCTTTGCGTTTGCGTTGAGCGGCGCGACGGCAGGCATGCGCCGCGGCCTGGATGTGTTTGGTGTGCTGGTTCTCTCGTTTGCTGCGTCGAGCTTCGGTGGAATCGGTCGCGATGTGCTGATCGGCGCGACGCCTCCTGCGGCTTTGGTGGATTGGCGTTACCTGGCGGTGTCGCTCGCGGCTGGACTCATCGTGTTTTTCTGGTCGTCGACAATCGAAAAACTCAGCAACCCGGTGCGGCTGCTGGATGCCGTCGGTCTGGCTTTTTTCGCCGTTTCCGGGACGGAGAAAGCACTGACGTTCGGTTTGAGCCCGGTGATGGCGGCGTTGTTGGGGATGTTGACCGGCATCGGCGGCGGGATGGTGCGTGACGTGCTGCTCGCCGACGTGCCCGCCGTACTGAAGTCGGATCTCTATGCTGTGGCGGCATTGGCCGGTGCGGCGGTCGTGGCCGGTGGTCGAATGCTGCATGTCCCGGCTGTCGTCACCGCAATCTGCGGGGGAGCGATTTGCTTCGGGCTGAGAATGATGGCCATCCGCTGGGGATGGCATCTGCCCACCGCTCGCCGCGATCGCGCCCCGCCCGGCTGACGCATCTTTCAACATACTCACACACAAGAGAGTGAATGTTGACATTGGGCCGGCTTGGTGGCTCACTCAGCATCCTGCAGAACACTCACCAGCGTGAGAATGAACTAAAGACCAAGATCTAGCAGCACGACAGGGGGGATCATCATGAAGCTCGCGTTATACGGGACCTCAGGCTTTGCTCTGTTATTTGGACTGGCCGGGGGCGCCGGGCCGGCCTGGGCTCAGCAGGCAACGCAGTCGGTGCCGGCCGCCGCTGAGGGCGCGCTCACCGAAATCGTGGTTACCGGCTCGTTCATCCGAGGCACGCCGGTAGATACCGCGTTGCCGGTCGAGGTTTATTCACGGGAGGAACTGGAGAGGCGAGGCTCTCCGAGCGCCCTCGAATTCGCCAAGAGCCTGACCATCGCCGGTCCGACCACCGGAGAGTCCTATTATTTCGGCGGACCCACGCTGATCGGCTCGGTCAATTACAACTTGCGCGGCCTCGGTGCCGACAAGACGCTGATCCTGCTCAACGGTCGGCGCATGGACATCAATACTGCGAATATTCCTTCGCTCGCGCTCGCCCGTACCGAAATCCTCAAGGATGGCGCCGCGGTGATCTACGGCGCAGATGCCATTGGCGGCGTGGTGAACTTCATCACGCGCGATCGTTTCGTTGGCGTCGATATGGATGCGCAATACAAGTACATCAGCGGGTCGGACGGCGATTATTCGACCGGCATCCTGGGAGGCTTCGGTGAGGGACGCGTGAATGTGATGGCGTCGGTGGAGTACGAGCATCGTTCGCGGCTGCACGCGTTGGAACGCGATTTCACGCGTGATTCGCTCGATCCGACCAAGGCCGGTTACAACCCAGCGCCGTGGTCGACGCTCACCAATCTGGCAGGGTGGTTGCCGCGGGGCGCGTTGCCGGCAGTTCCCAGCGCGACAGCCAATGGCGAATTCGGGGCGCCGGTTGCAGACATCGTGTCCGATTTCACGCGGCAGTCATGCGCGGCGGTCGGCGGCCGATACGACAACAACTTTACCTGCGCATACAACTACATTCCTTATTACAACCTGGTCGAAGACAACGATATTTACCGCGGCTATTTGCAGCTCAACGCGGAAATCTCCGAACGCATGGACTTTCATGCCGATGCGTCCTACGCGCGCGTGACATCGCCGCAAGTGTTTGCTTCGCCAGCACAGCCGATGGTGCGCGGGCCGGCGATGGCGACCGGATCGACGTTCCAAATCTACGTGCCCATCGAGAATCCCTACGCCGCGGACTTTGCAGCTCGCAACGGCATCGTCGGCGCGTCGGGATTCACGCCCGTCACGTATCGACTGCTGGGTCACGGCGGCAACTTCGCGTTCGGTAACGGCAAGGGCTTTGGCGTGCCCGACCGAGTCGACAACGAGATCTGGCGCCTGTCAGCGGGCCTCAATGGAACGTTCGGTGAGTGGGCCGGCAAGGCCCGCGACATCGGTTATGACTTCGCGGTGACTTACAACCATTCGGATGCGTTCAACACCCATCCGGATACGATCGGCTATCGCTTGCAGCAAGCACTCAACGGTTTCGGCGGTCCGAACTGCCAGGCCCCCGATCTGGATCCAACGCGATTCGGCACGCAGAACCCCGCGGCAGCCGGGCAGAACGGCTGCATGTGGTGGAATCCGTTCTCCACCTCGTTCGCCGGCCAGCCCATCCTCGGCCTCGCCAATCCGAACTACGCGCCGGGCAGTGAGAATTCGCTGGAGTTGACGCGCTGGTTGTTCAATCCGCGTGCAACTAGGACGATCAACGAAAACACCACCGTAGATTTGGTGTTCGACGGCATGCTCGGAGTGCATCTGCCCGGCGGTGAAATGGGTTGGGCACTGGGCGGGCAGTATCGCGATGTGAAGCGTCGCGAAGACATTCCCGATCCGATCTACAACGGCAGCCTGGCTTGCGAATGGCCGGCGGAGTTCACCAGCGCGAACGGCGTCGGTTCGCCGAACTTGCCGGCCCGGCCCCTGCCGACCAACGACCCGAATTTCCGCGGCTGCACGCCGGACAGCCCGGGACCGTTCGTGCTGTTCGCGCCCGAACTGGCGGATTCGCTCGGTCGTCATCAATACTCGGCGTTCGCCGAGTTGCGCCTCCCAGTGCTGTCGAACCTCGACTTCCAGGCGGCCGCGCGTCACGAGGAGTTCGAAGGTGGGCTCGGTGCCACCGTGTACAAGCTCGCGGGCAAATGGAATGTCTGGGGACCGCTGTCGATCCGTGGCTCGTATGGAACGAACTATCAGGCGCCGCCGCTGGGCGTCGTGCCCGGCGCCGTCACGGTTGCTGCTCGCACGTACACGGCCGCAGCCAGCAACTGGCTGGGCGCGCAATTCATTACTGATGCGAATCTGAAACCGGAAACGGCCACTGCCAAGAACTTCGGGGTGCTCTGGCAGAGCGAGGGCTTCAGGCCGGGACATCGCTTCCAGGCGATCGTCGATTATTTCGACATCCGCACCAAGGATCAGATCGGCCAGGTCGCCGATCCGAACCAGATCGCGAGCCTGGTGTTCAATGGTCCGGGCAATACGATCACGACTTGCGATCCGGCCGTGCAACCGCTGCTCAACCGCGTGACCTTCAACGCGGGCTGCAGCGTCGGCATGAGCGGTGTGGGCACCTTCTCGTCGGTATCCACTCGCTATGGCAACGGCCCCGGACAGAGCACCAACGGCATCGACTTTCAGAGCATGTACGACATGCCGCTGGCCTCCGGCGATCTGTCGCTGAGCCTGAGCGCCACCAGGATCACGGAGTTGAAGACGGGGCCCACATCGCTCGACGGCGTTGTGATTTCAACGGGAGACGACCGGCTGGGCATGCTGAACTTCGCGACCTTCGCGCAGGCCGCGCCTGAGTGGCGTGCGAACGTCGATGCGAACTACCGGTTCGATCGTCACAACGTGCGAGTGGGCGTGAATTACGTGTCGGCCGTGAAGGACGAGCGTCCTGGCGTGCAATACGGCGAAGAGGGCGAGGACTGGATCACCGTCGATCTCACTTATCGGTTCCAGTTCAGCGCGGGTCTGGCGCTCTCAGCAACCTTGGCGAACGCTTTCGACCGCGATCCCCCGCCGGCGCAGGAGGAGTTCGGCTACGACCCGTGGACTGCCAATCCGCTGGGTCGTACCGCCGAAATCGGTCTCAGAATGACGTTCTAGTGGTCGCGGGCGGCGGCTGATAACACAGCCGCCGCTGCTGCCTATCTCGGTGCGTCCTCGATGTGGATACATTGGCCTGTCCAGACGCGGACGCGCTTGTTTCGCGCCGCGTCCGGTGCAACGACGGTTACGTCGATCGTGCACGGATTGGCGGCATCGAGGCCGCCGAACACGAACGGCTCCACGGGATAGATCGGCGTGGTTGTGGTCGTGGTCAGCGAACGCCGCGGCGTCGTATCGGACGGGTAGCGAGCCGCCAGCGTCCACTGATAGCTCAAGGTTTCATTGAGCGGATTCTCCACGCTCACTTCAGCCGCAAAGCGCGGAACTTGGGTGCCGATAAGGAACGAGCAGCCACGCCGGCGCAGATCGACGATCGAGCCCGACGGAACCGAGTTCGATTGGCAGACTATGAGCGGGTTGGAGGAGAAGTCACGCGAATACAAGGCGGCGCTGGTAACGCGCGGATAGGGATTCGCCGGCGGCGGCAGCACCGAGAATGTTTGGAGACGCGATGCCGTCGAGCCTTCCCGATCCCGCGTCGTTGCACGGACCGTGCGCGAACCGGCAACGCCGAAGCGAATCGTTCGAGAACAGCCTGCGCCGGAGACGATGACATCCGGATCCGCTACTTGCCACGTCATGGCATTGCACATATCCGTGAGCGACGGCTCGTTGATGTCGGTGACTATGGCGGTGACGACGAAAGGCTCGCCTTCCTGCGGCTGCCCGATCGTCTCGAACGCGATTTGCGGCGGGGTATTCGTCGCGATGACGGTTTTCGTTACCGTGACTACTTGCGTTCCATAGCGCGCAGTCAGCGTCAGCGTGCGCTGCCCGGCAGTTTGAAATGCGACGCGCAGATCGTTGCCGAACAAGATGCCGCCCGGGGCGACTGGATTCTCCACCACCCACTGACCGTCGAAGAGCTGTCCGTCCCGATCCGAGGTGATAGTGAGGCGCACGTTACTGGCTCCTGGCTGCCGTACGCCGAATGTTGTCGCGATATTCGTGGGAACGCGCACGTCGACGGTGCTCACGCCGCGCGGATCAATGGTCAGCCCCGCGGTTGCGCCTGGAAGTGACTGATCGTTGATCCATCGCTGACTGCGCCGCGAGTCGAACTCGAGCGCTTCCAACGAATTGAAACGACTGCTCACGTAGTCGGCCGGAATGTAGTAATAGCCTGCATCCGCGGCGCCGCAGCCCCAGGAGTTGCGGATCACGAAATACCCGCCGCCGCCGACATTGCTGGTCACCGGTCCGAAGGTCATGTCTTCGTTGCTGATGAATCCGACGACCTGTACGAGATGACCGCCGCCGTCATTGTTCTTGTCGTAGTCGGTCAAGCGGCCGTCGGCGCCGACGTTGCGAAAACCGTCGTACACCGGGAACGAAGCCATGATCGAGACGCCGCTCGCGAGCAGTGCGCGATAGCTGTTCAGATCGAACGTCTGTCCGCTCTTCCACAGCAGACGCGCGCGGCTTGCCCTCACGCCGGCGCCCGTATAAGTCATGACCGAATAGGCGCAGAACCGCCGATTATTTTGGATCGTGCAGTAGCGCTCGCTTTGATGTGCGCTTTCCGAACACGTCGCGGGGTAGTTGGCGCACGCAGATGTATAAGAGGCAGCCGTGCCTTCGACGCCCGTATCGAAGGCGTTTGCTGGCCTGCTATACGAAGGGTTGTAGGGCCAGTGCGTTTCGGGCGGCAACGCTACGTTGCGATCGGCCGCGGCGTTGAGCGCCCGGGACGAGGACCCGCTGTCCACGAATTCGCTCGGCAGCCATTGGTGTTTGGCTTGATTGACGAAGAACTGCTCGGACAGATCGACGACGGCGTCGTTCTGCACGCGCTCCCGACTTTCGATGGCCGCAATCGCTGTGAAAGCCCAGCACGTGCCGCGCATTCCCTGTTGCTTGACCGGCGAGACGAAGGACCGCAGCGGAAACCAGTGGGTTCTCGCCAATCCGGTCGGGCTGCAGGTGCCGTCGTTGTCGACGCGCCTGGAGATCGCGCGTGACGTTTTCGCGGCGACAGGGGATGCCGCTTCCAGATCGAGGCGGGTTCCATCGAGATCGACGACGGTATCGAGCACCGTATCGAGCTGACGCCTGGCTGCCGCAATCTCTTCCAGCGACGCTGCCGACAGTGACTCCGGCGCGGGCACCTGCGCTTTCAACTCATCGCTGAGCACGGAATGTGACAAGGCATACGCCGCGAGCACCGCTGCCGGATCGTGTGCGTCTCGATGATTTCTGGCGAGGGCTTCGATTCGGCTTCCCAAGTCGAGCAGCGCCACCGTTTGACCACCCGGCAGCGTGACGACCGGCGTGCCGAGATAATCTCCGGACGCGCGGGCGCGCGCGATCAACGCCTGCTCGTCCTCGTCCAGATCGGTCTGGCCTTCGAGAAACGTCAATTCTCGATCGATGTGTTCGCGCCGGGCGCGCTCCTGGTCGGCCTGCTCGTTCGACGTGATGATCTGCAGCGCACTGGCTGCATGCATTCTCCGAAACTCTTCTGCCGAAACGCTGCGGGCGTCGCTCGGTGTCGCCCCGTGCCACTCGTTCTGGGTAGTGAACAATGTTTCAGCGACGGGCGGGGGACTCGTGGTCCCACTGCCGCCACCGCCACCACCGCCACCGCAGGCTGCCACCAAGAGCAGCGTAGTGAGACCGAGAGCAGGGGCTCCGGACTTGATTTGACATTGTCCGGCAACGCTCGGATTGGGTCCGTTCAGCATCCTCATCACCCTCCACAGCCGGCACAGGGAGCCGGCCGTTAACTGCAGTTACGCAGTTCGCAGGGAAAAAATGACAAGGAGGATGAAATTCTAGATCGGTCGCGCGCCTTGCCTGAGCGCTCGTCGGCGCCCTGCGAGCAGCAGCAGGGCGCCGAGCAATGTCACGAAGTCCATCGAGCCACCGCCGCCGCCACCGCCGGTATTGCCACCGTTGCCGCTACCCCCGCCGCTGTTGCCGCCACTGGGCGGCGGTGGTGGCGGTGGTGGTGTGGTGGCCGTGACCGAGCTGGTCGCGGAGTTGTTGGCTGGGTCGATATCGGCGAGCTCAGAGCCGATCGTCACTGTCGCGCTCGCGTCGACGGCACCTGCATTCGTTGCCACTGCGCTGAACGTGAACGTTTGCGAGGCGCCGACTGCAATCGTTCCCAGGTCGCAGGATGCGCCGCCAGTGCTGGCGCTGCAGCCGCTGGGCAGCGTTCCCAGCGTGAATGCCGATCCCAGACTGAAAGTGACGTTGCCTTCGCTCGACGGGGTGCTGCCGCGATTCGTCACCGTTACCGTGTAAGTGACATCACCGCCCTGGAGCAGGGTGGTCACCGAAGGCACGACGGTCACGCCGAGATCGCCAGGATCCCCCGTGATCGCGGAGGCTTGCACAGTGTTGTTCGTTGGCGTCGCGTCGCTCTCATGGCCACTGACAGTGGCCGTCGCCAACAGGAACAGGGCATGGGCAGGCGTCGTATATCGAACCACCGCGTTTATCTCTTCACCCACTTGCAGCACGGGCACGACGCAACCTGTGGTCGAGCAGGTGCCGCGATCGGCGCTGTAGCTGATGTTCGTCACGCCGGCCGGCAGCGTCGCTGACACGTTCACTCGGGTGGCGGCGTAGGGGCCGTTGTTGACGGCACGCAGGTTGAAAGTCGATTCGAAGTTCTTTGCGCGCGTACCGCTGTGACCGCTGATGTCCACGTGCAGATCCGGCGCCACTTCGAAGCTGGCGACGCCGCGTCCGCTCACACTGACATACAACAGCGAAGGCGTATTGGGATCGAGCGCTAGTTTGTATGCTCGCCACGGTCCCGGCTCCGTGCCGGCGCGCAGGACCTCCCACGTCTGGCCTGAGTTGACGGAGCGAAGCACATACGAGGAGGAGCTCGAGCTGGTCGCGTACAGGGTCGTGGGCACGACCGGGTCGATGGCAACCGACTGCGCCGGCTGATTGGTCGTCACAGCAAACGAATTGCTGGCGGTGAACGTGTCACCCCCATCGTTACTGACCTGCAGGGCGGCTGTCGCGGCATAGATGCGCGAGGAGTTCGATGGGTCGATCGCGATCTGCCGCACGTCCTGACCGACGAACGCTTGCGTCCAGGTGGTGCCACGATCGGTGGAGCGATACAGCCCGCCGGTGTTTGGCTGGCCGAACTGCAAGGCGGCGAGAAACATGCGTGAGGGCTCCGCAGGATCGATCTGCAGGTCCATGCCATACACAGATGCGTTGAGGTTGGTGCTCAAGGGCGCCCACGTCGCACCGTCGTCGGTACTGCGATACATGCCGCTCGAGCTCGGCGACGACAGATCGAAGGAGCTGGCGTAGAGCGTGTCGGGCACCTCGGGATCGAATGCGAGGGTCTGCGTGGATCGGCCATTCAAACCAGTGCCTGGCAACAGCCAGCTCAGGCCGCCGTCGGAGGAACGATAAACGCCCTGGCCGAAGCTGCCGAAATAAATGCGGTTCGGTGCGCCGGGTCGGACGGCGATCGTGGCTTGGCCGGCATCCGGTCCCTGGCCCGGCACGATCAAGCGCTGCCACCCCGAGTCGCCGCTGGTCGCGAACAACGCGCTGCCGCCGACGCGCGACGTATTGGTGTACGCGTAGACCTTGGAGTTGCTTGCCAGAGTGGTGGCGAACTGGCTCACGTCGTGTGCGATCGGTGGCTGCGTGGCATCGACCCAGGCTTGGGCGGAATTCGTTGTGTAGCGAGCGAACTGCGAACCGAGCAGGACGATCCGCGAGGAGGCCTGCGAATCGACCGCCACACCCTCCGATCTGCCGTCGGACGATGCGCCGAAGCTGTGCCAGCTCGCGCCGTAGTTGGTGGTTTCGATTAGCGAACCGCTCGACCAGCGCGAGGCAACCGCGCGACCGGGCGTCGTCGGGTCCGCAGCCACAGCAATGAAATCTCCGCTGGTTGCCCAGGTCCAGGTCGCGCCGCCATCGCTAGAAACGAAAATGCCACCATCGGCGACCACGGCCAGCTGGTTGGTCGACAGGTGCGCGATGTCGCGGGTCCATAACATGCCCGAAGCGCTCACGGACACTTGCGTCCAGGTCGTCCCGCCGTTTGTGCTGGTGAGCACGAAAGGACCGTTGATCCCGTAGGCCCGATCCGAGTTTTGCGGGTCGACGACGATCTTGGTCAACGTTTGTGAAGCGGTGCCCCGGGCGGTCCAGGTGTTGCCGCGATCGACACTGCGGTAGACCTGCCGATCGGCGCCGGAGTAGTAAACGGTAGTCGCATTCGCACCGACGCCCCAGATGCCGCTGCCCGGGGGCGCGACGATCGAGAAGCTGTCGCCGCGATTCTCGGAGCGGTAGATGCCTTCGTTATAAACGGAAACATACAAGCGATCGCCATCGGACGGGTCGACCGCGAGGCCGTTCACCTGGCCTTCGAAATTACGCAGCACCGCCCATGTGACACCGCCGTCGGTCGAGCGGTGGATGCTTCGCAGGAACATCGCATAGAAAACATTCGGTGCGGTCGAGTGGGCTCTTACACCCAGCGCGTGCCCGCCAGGCGGACCTTTGGTGGTCCAGCTGTTGGTCCCCGCATGACTGACGACCGCAACCATGGCTAGCACGGCACTCAACAGCGACGCGCCTATCCGTGAATGAGAGCTCACCCGCGTTACCCTTTGTATATATCGTCGTTATCGAGGCGGGCGGGAGCATAGCAGTTGTGGCCGCGGGGCGGCGGCCGATGCGTCGTAATGTTACCTGTTCTGCCAGGCAGCGATCGCGTTCACCAGGGAGATTATCGGTGCGATCCGGACTCAATCGCGGTACCCAGAATCCACGGCAAAATGACTGGCGGGCTGGTGCGCTCGCCGGCAGGCGTCAGATTCCGGCGTACCACTCGTATCCGTCATCTTCCCAGTAGCCGCCCTTGCCGCCGTTGATTCGGGCGAAGCTGGCTACGAGCTCGATGTGCATGAGGTACTTCGCCATTTTGTAGCCGAGTTGACGTTCGAGGCGCAGACGCAGCGGCGCGCCGTTCGGGATCGGCAAGGCTGCGTCGTTCAGCGCATAGGCGAGGATGGTTTGTGGGTGCATGGCGTCTTCCATGTCGATGCTTTCGTAGTATTTCGCTCCCGAGACATCCATCGGATCGGCACAATAAAACATGACGTAGCGAGCGTCGGCTCGAGGCCTGACGAGAGCGAGCACTTCGCTCAAAGGGGTGCCGGTCCACTTGCCGATGGCGCTCCAGCCTTCGACGCAATCGTGTCTCGTGATTTGCGTGCGGCTGCGCATCGCGCGCAGTTGATCGAGCGTGAGTTGCACCGGGCGCTCTACCAGACCATCGACGCGCAGCCGCCAGTTGACGAAGCCGTTCGTCGCGAGCGCGCGGTACTCTGCGGTGTCGGGGTAGTCAGTGCCATTGCTGCGAAACTGGGGCGATAGGTCCGCCTCGGTGAATTCCTGCGCCATCGATGTGCGTGGAGTCACCGCGTGCTGAACGTTCCGACTCAAGAGCTCGCCGATCTCCAACACTTTAGTGACGCGCGGACTGCGGGAGGCCGCGTCGCAGGCGCCCAGCAAAACGCCGCCGCTGGCCACGGCGAGATGACGGAGGAAGCGTCGCCTGGGCGGTTCAGCGTTGCTCATGTTCGATCCGATAGCGGCCGGTGATCATCGAGCGCAGGTTGTTCCAGAAGCCCGTTACGATCACCTCGAAGACGTGAATGAAAAGAAACAGCACCAGCAACCAGGCAACGACGAAATGTATGGTACGCGCCGATTGGCGTCCGCCGAAGATCTCGACCCAGCCCGGCCACACGGAATCGAGCCGGGGCGACATCGACATGCCGGTCAGCACCATCAGCGGCAGCAGCACGAAGATCACCACGATATAGCTGAGCCTCTGCAGTACGTTGTAGCGCGTCGCTGCTTCGCCACGCGGGTGACGCAGGTGCAGATGATCGGCAATCGAGCGTCCGATCGAATGCCAGTCGGATCGGGTCGGAACGAGATCGCGTGCGACATGACGACTGGCGATCGAGTAGACCAGATACGCCAGGCCGTTGATGACGAGGATCCAGGCGAAGAAGAAATGCCAGCGTCGGCCCATCGCCAGCCACTGCACACTGGGGATCGTCAGCCAGGAGGGAAAACCGTTGGCCAGCTCGAACCAGGGACCTGCGCCGGTATAAGAGGACTGCCCCCAATACAAGCTGGGATGAGCATTGAAGATCTGCAGTCCGCTCATCAGCAGCAGGATCAACGCAACGGCGTTGATCCAATGCGTCACGCGCACAATCAATGCATGTCGTCGCTGGATCACAACGCACTCAGCACCGTTTTTCCTCGCGCATGCTCGCGTTCGAGGTGCGCTTGCGCTTCGGCAGCGTTGCGCATTGGGTAGACCGCTTGCACATACACTCGTACCTTGCCGTCGTCGATGAGCCGCGCAATCTCGGCGAGTTGCCGCGCGTTTGGCTGCACGCCGTATCCCTTACCGCTGGCTTTGCGTGCTTGCGCCTTGTCTTTTGATGATGGCGGGCCGAGCGTCGAGACCAGCGTCCCGCCGGGTTTCAGCACCGCCCACGAGCGATCCTGTGTTTCGCCGCCGATCAGATCGAACACCAGATCCACGTCGCGAACACGGTCCTCGAAGCGCTCCGTCTTGTAGTCGATGATCTGGTCGGCGCCCAGCTCGCGTAGGAATTCCTTATCCGCATTCGATCCGGTGGCGGTGACTTTCGCACCCGCGGCCTTCGCGAATTGAACGGCGAAATGGCCGACGCCGCCGGCTCCTCCGTGAATCAGTACATGTTGTCCGCGTTGCAGGCCGCCCTGATCGAACAGCCCTTGCCATGCGGTCAGCGCCGCCAGCGGCACAGCGGCCGCGTGCTCGTGATCGATGGATTGCGGCTTGGGCACAGCGTCGCTCGCCTTGATCGTGACGTACTCCGCGTAGGCGTGGCGGCTGCTCGGCAGCATCGCGAAGACATCGTCGCCGGTTTCCCAGTCCTGCACCTGCGTGCCGCAGCGAGCGATCGTGCCGGACATGTCCTGGCCGAGCACCATCGGCAACTGCTCGGCTTTGGCGAACTGGCCGGAGCGAATCTTGTAGTCGACGGGGTTGACGCTGGCTGCCTTGATACGAACCAGGACCTCATCCCGCTCCGGCTCCGGGCGCGGCACTTCGTCGAGCTGGATCACATCAGGGCCGCCGAACGAATGAATACGCATCGCGTGCATGGTCGCCATGATGTCCCCCTCGAACGTAGCTGGTCGGATGGGATTTCCTCGAGCGTGGAAGTCGAGCGCAGCGGCAAAGGTTCCGCGCACGTGGCCCACATCAACGCAGACACCGCGGACTGTCGTAAGACTGCGCGAGAGGATTGCGAGCTACTGCGCCGATTCGGGCAGCGTTTGGATGATCAGATCACCTCGGCGCAAGTCGAGTCCCGCTGCCGCACAATCCCGGGCATCGCCTGCATTCGCGTTGATCGTCACGCTTTGTCCCGTGGTCAGGTTCCGACAGATCACCCCCTCCGGAACGACGCTAGACATCGATCCGCCAGCGTTGCGCTGGTTGATCCGCAATGTTGCAGGAGGTGGCAACTCGACCGTATGGAAGGCGAGAAAAGGACCGTTCTGTGCAATAGGTGAGGGTTCTGCAAACTCGAATCTGAAGCCGATGAACTGTTGCCCGGCCGCGAGCGCCGCCTCTACCGCCGATGTGACGTCGAGTCGTACGACTTCCTTGCCGCGGTAGCGGAAGGAGCGGAGGAACGTTCCGCCTGTCCAGTCGCTCAGCGTGAGTTGTCCATCTGCGGGGTAGGCAAACACTTCGATGTCGAAGGGGAACGGTCCCATCGATGCGAAGGCGGGCAAAGAAAGCCTCGCGTGCGAGACTGGCAGATCGAGGCCCGCCAGGTTGAATTCGATGATGCCGCGGTCTTCGAAGGTCGGTATGTCGAGTATTTGTGCTACCGAGTTCTCGATGATGTCATCGGGCGCATCATCCTTGGGTGCGGCCAGACCGTCACGAACGCTGCCATCGGCCACCGCGAAAGTCAGTGTGGGGGCGGCGCTGGCGGTCGAAACCGATGCGGTGATTGCAACAAGAGCACAATGTGTAAGAAATTTTCGGGTAGCCATGGCAGCTCCTTGAACCCCGATGAGCCGGTGGATGTGGATGCGACCGGGCCCGTGGGGGTGTGCGTTTCGCGAAAGAAGATGCGCGTGTTCAAAGCTGACACAGCTGCGCGGCAACATTCCACCTCAACGTGGTTCAGACATGAGACATTCCGAGAGACATCGAACGCAGCGAACGGGCTGGCTGCGAGCCGCTGTGCTGGGCGCGAACGACGGCATCGTGTCGACGGCCAGTCTGATCGTGGGGGTGGCCGCCGCCGGAACGAGCTCCTCCGGTATTCTCCTTTCCGGAATCGCAGGACTGGTCGGCGGCGCCATGTCCATGGCCGCCGGCGAATATGTTTCGGTCAGCTCACAAGCCGATACCGAACACGCTGACCTGGCGCGTGAGCGACAGGAGCTCGCTGCCAGTCCCGAGCAGGAGCAGGCGGAATTGACGGCGATTTACGTCAAGCGCGGACTGCAAACCGAGCTCGCTTCGCAGGTGGCAACGCAGCTCATGCGGCACGATGCCCTTGGCGCGCACGCACGGGACGAACTGGGTATCTCGGACACTTTGGCGGCGCGACCGGTGCAGGCGGCAATGGCGTCGGCTGCAACGTTCGCCACTGGCGCCGCGCTGCCGCTGTTGATGGCTGTCCTCGTTCCAGTTTCCTGGCTGTTATGGGTAGCGCCTGTCGGTTCACTGCTCTGCCTCGCGGTGCTTGGCTCAGTGGCGGCGAGGGCAGGGGGCGCGCCGCTGCGGCCCGCTGCAATCAGAGTGACATTCTGGGGCGCCCTGGCGATGGCTGCGACTGCTGCCATCGGCTCGCTGTTCGACGCATGACGGATCGATCAGGCTTTTCTCACGAACTCCGACTTCAACTGCATCGCGCCGATGCCATCGATTTTGCAGTCGATGTCGTGGTCGCCTTCGACCAGCCGGATGTTCTTCACCTTGGTCCCCATTTTCACGACCAGCGATGACCCTTTCACCTTCAGGTCCTTGATCACGGTCACGGCGTCGCCATCGCGCAGCTCGTTGCCGACGGCATCGCGAATGATCCGAGGCTGGTCGGCTGCATCGGTCTGCTGGGCCTGATCTTTGGACCACTCATGGCCGCATTCCGGACAGATGTAGAGGGCGGAGTCCTCGTAGGTGAGGCTCGAATTGCATTGGGGACAGGCGGGAAGATTGCTCATCCCGCGATTATAAGGCCGTGCCGCGGCGATATCAGCACGGCCTCAGGTCCTTCAGTTGGCCAGCAGATGGGTCGCCAGGAATGCCTCCATTTCCGTCAGCACGCGAGTACGGGACTCGCTGCGCGACAACCAGTGATCTTCGCCGGGCAGCTCGATCAACGTGTGCGGCTTGGAAAGCGACTTGAGCGCCTTCGCCATCTCGCGCGACTGCACGACAGGCACGACGGAGTCGTTGACGCCGTGTAACAGTAGAACGGGAGCGCGCACATTGTCGGCAGCGCGGGAAGGGGACTTGGAGATTACTTCGGGGCTCGTCTTTGGACCGATGTGATCTCTCCAATACGCCACCAAATCAGATTGCTTGCCAGCGTACTGCTCGGCGAGCGACAGCATGAGCGGTAGGTTGGATACGCCGTTGATGCTCACTGCGCACGCATAGAGCTCCGGAGTGAACGCCGCACCCGCGAGCGCCGCGTAACCGCCATAGCTTGCGCCGACGATACAAACGCGCTGGGGATCGACGCGGCCCTGCTCAATGAGCGCCTTCACGCCATCGGTGACATCGTCCTGCATGAGTCGTCCCCACTGGCGATAGCCGGCCCTGCGATGCGCCTCGCCGTAGCCGGTGGACCCGCGAAACTGAGGCTGCAGCACGACGTAACCGCGCGATGCGAGGAACTGTGCAAGCCAATCGAAGGTGCGCATGTCGCGGGACTCGGGCCCGCCATGCGGCAGCACCACCAGCGGCAATTGTTTTTCATCGGCACCCGGCGGCAAGGTTACGAAGGCGGGAATGTCATAGCCGTCGCGGGCCTTGTAGGTCAGCTCTCGAACTTCGCCGAGCGTTGCGTCCACCAAGGACGGATATTCCTCGCCGACGATATCGGCCGTGCCCTTCTTGTAGTCGATCAAATAGTAAATGGCTGGTGTTGCGTGCGTGGCCACGGACACCAGCGCTCGCGTGTTGTCGCTCGAGCGGCCGAGCAGATCGGCTTGCTTGCCACCGAAGGATTTTTTCAGGCCATCGGCTCGTGAGCGCGCCTTGTCGTCGAGCCACAAGATCTGCGGCTCGCTGCCAGTGGTCCAGGCGCCGGTGACCGCCTGCGAGTACGGATCGCGAATCAATCCTCCGATGTCGCTACGCTCGTCGCTGATGACCATCTGCGGCGCGCTGCCATCGAACGGCACGCGCCAGATCGCGCGATAGGGGCGATTCAACACCGCACGCATCAGCACGCCTGAGCCATCGTTCGCCATTCCCAGCACGAGCGGTAACTCGCCAGAGTCGCTGCTGAAGATTTCGCTCCAGCTCCCGTTACGGCGATGCTGCAGCTTGAAGCTGGAGCGGTCCGCTTGCCACTCGCTACGAGCGATCGCCTGTCCGTTGGCGTCGACGACCCATGCGTTGGTGAAGGCAGTCCCTCCCTCGATCAGTCGTGGCGCGCCGCTGGTGGTATCGACTTCATACAAGTTGTAGGTCCAGCCCTCGTCCTTGCGGCCGCCGACGACGCGCGTGCCGGTCTGCTGCTTGTATTGGGTGGCCGACCAGTCCCACGAGGACATGATCACTTTCTTCGGCTTCGGCGTGCGCATGGACAGCAGCGCGCTGCCCGTCACGTTCCTCATCGAACCAGCGCCGTGGAGCAGGATGCGTGACTGGCCGGAGGTGATGTCCACCGAAATCGTGCGAAACCACTCGTAGGTCGGTGCGTTCACATCCGGGCGCTGGGCCATGCTGGCGCCGACGAACAGCGTTTCCTCGTCGAACCACGACAGGTCACGGACGGTCGCGTCGGGAGGTGCGCCAATGCGCGTGCGAATTGCGCCTTTCGTCAGGTCGAAGACGTGGAGTTGCGACTGTGCGCCCCGGTTATCCAGCCAGGCGAGCAGATTGCCGCTTGGGCTGAGTGCCACGAACTCCATCGCCGGCGTCTGACCAAACGCTGTCACCGGCAGCGGTGCTGCCCACGTCAGGATCGGAATGCAAAGACAAAAGTAGCTGAGCGCAGCAGCCAGGGATCGAGGCATGAGGTCTTCCATCGTCTGTAGTTATTCCCGCGTGCGGATTGTAGTGATGCCAGCGCGGCTGGCTATGACGCGGTTGACAGATCAGCAGCTGCTGCGTCCGATTGAACGTAATGTCCCGAAACAGCGGCTGACGAGCCAAGGCCGCGATCCCCGTTAGGCAATTGCAGATAAGAATGATTTGTATTAGTGTTCGCTCGCTGTGTCGTACCCGCGAAACACTTACATCCTTTTCATGCTGCTGCTGGCACTTGGCCTGTTTGGCGGGGCCGTCGGCGTTGCCGATGCCCATTCCGGGCACGCGCAGGCGTGGGGCGCGGGTGAGGTGGCCATTGCAGCGCTCGAGGATTTGGGGGCAGTCACCCCGGAGCGCGAGGAGTCGCGGCCCAGTGCGGAGGAGGTAGGCAAGCGCCGCGTTCGCGAGTTTTTTGGGCCAGCGACTCCTGTCAAAGTCGCGCTGGCGCAGACATTGAAAGCGACTCCGTGGTCAGGTGTCGCAGACGCTTCCATCGTTGACCAATTCTCGACTCCGCTTGCCACTGCGCTCAGCGCGCATGCCTGCGCCCACGTCAGTTCTCGATTGCAGCTGAAGCTGCAACTCGGCCAGGCCCCCTAGCAGCAACCCTCGCTGCCCTCCGTCCGGTGATTCGGGTCGTCCGGATCGCGCGTGTGAGTGCGTCTGTCCCTTTCCTTTTCGTGAATTGCTTGAATTCGAGGCCCGTTTGTCATGCCCGCGCTTGCTCCCTCTTTGTGCGAGACCGTCGCTCGTCATCCGATTCGCTGCGTAGTCGCTCTGGCCCTCGCCACCGCCGGATCGGCTCAGGCTCAAACTACGGCTGCGCTCAATTCGCGGGCCGTCGAGGAAGTGGTCGTCACTGCATCGGGCTTCGAGCAAAAGATCGTGGACGCGCCGGCGAGCATCAGCGTCGTGTCCGCGGAGGAGCTGGCAAAGCGGCCGTACATCACGCTCATCGACGCCGTGCGCGAGCTCGAGGGTGTCGATATCGGTGAGACGTCCGATAAGACCGGTCAGCGCACGATCAGCATCCGCGGCATGGGCTCGGACTACACGCTGATCCTCATCGACGGCAAGCGCCAGAACAACCACGGCGACATCTATCCCAACAGTTTCGGCGGCAACCAGTTCAACCACATTCCGCCGCTGGATGCGATCGAGCGTATCGAAGTGATCCGCGGTCCGGCATCGACGCTGTACGGCGCCGACGCACTGGGCGGCGTGATCAACATCATCACCAAGAAAGTCTCGGACACCTGGCGTGCGTCGACCACGATCGGCCACTCCATTCAGGAAAACGACATGTTCGGCGCCGACACCACGTATGACCTGACGGCGTCCGGCCCGCTGATTCGCAACGTGCTCGGACTGTCGTTGCGCGCGTCGCGCTACGAGCGCGACGCTTCGCTGCCCGAGTACGAGGTCATTACGGATCCTTCCGGAGAGACCCATGAGCGCGTGCTGGGCTTCGGTGCCGGCGGCAAGACCGTCAACAACGTCAACGAGTCCTACGGCGCTACGCTGAACTGGCGGATCTCGGATCGACAGGACATGAGCTTCGACTTCGATACGTCCGAGCAAGTCTACGACAACACGCCGTTCACCAACAATCTCGGTACCACCGCATATCCGCTGGGTACGGTCGATAACGTTGGCGAGCTGTGGCGTGCCCAGCCGCGCGCGGGGTACTCAGCGGACCAGACATTCACTCGCGACCAGTGGGCGGTCACTCATCGTGGCGATTGGGGCTTTGCCAGCAGCTTCGTGTCACTCGCGCACATCGAAACTGCGAACAATGGCCGCACGCTGCCGCTGACCGCGACCGAACGCGCTCTGCAAACTCAGATCTTCGAGGGCACGGGGGCCTATGCCGGCCTGTCGCCAGCGCAGCGGCGCGCCATCATGGAAGAAACCTTCCTGCCGCGGCCGAAGCGCACGATGGAGAGCACGCAGTACACGTTGGACGCCAAGCTGGATTTCCAGATCGAAGGGTTTGCCGGCCGTCATCACCTGGTGGTGGGCACGCAATATATCGATGGTGAGCTCGAGGACGGCGTGTTTGGCATGGAGGGCGGTACCGATGGCGCCGGCACCGTGCAGCAACACAAGATGTATTCGCTGTTCGCGGAGAACAACTGGACGCCAGTCGATCCGCTCACCGTGACACTGGGCGTGCGTTATGACGATCACAAAGTGTTCGGCGACCACGTGAGCCCGCGCGTCTACGCGGTCTACACCATCAACCCGAGCTGGAGCATCAAGGGCGGTGTCGCTACCGGCTTCAAGACGCCGAAGACCACGGATCTGTACGACGGCGTTACCGGCTTCGGCGGCCAAGGCGTGACGCCTTTCGTGGGCAACCCGGACCTCAAGCCCGAGACCAGCGTGAATACGGAAATCGCGCTGTACTGGACCGGCGAAGGCGGGGACCACAACTTCAACGTCACGTACTTCCGCAACGACTTCAAGGACAAGATCGCTCGCGGCGAAACCAACCAGAGCTGCGAAGCTACTGGCGGTGTGCGTCCGTGTGCCAACTTGGGTGCCTACGCCGATCTCGGCTACGCGACTTACGCGCAGAATATCAACATCGATGAGGCCAAGATTCGCGGCGCCGAAGTGGCCGGTCGCTACCGAATCATCGGCCCGCTATCGGCGCGCGCCAACTACACCTACATCGATAGCGAACAAACCAGCGGCCCGCTGGCAGGTCAGCCGCTGACCAATACCGCCAAGCACATGGCGAATGGCACGTTGGACTGGGCTATCACCGACGCCTTCAGCACGCAACTGACCTGGGAAATGCGCTCGAAGCGTTATCGCGGCGTGGGTGCCAACAACGAGCATCTCTACTACAAGGACTACGACGTGCTGCACTTGGGCGCGCAGTACCGGTTTAACGACCACGTGGCCTTCAACGCGCGCATCAATAACCTGCTGGATGAGGACTTCACCAGCTTCCAGACGAGCTTCACCCGTAATGGCGACACCGGCCCCTGGACGCCCACCTACGTCGATGACTTCAACAACAAGGACAAAGCGCGAAATTACTGGCTGAGCGTCAATCTGGCATTCTGATTGAGATGCAAGCGGTGGCTGCGCTCTACCCTTAGCGCGGCCGGCTGTAACACGCAGCGGCTGGGTTCGCCTCAGAACTCGCCGGTGAGCTGCAATCTCCCGCCTGCGTACCAGAGAAACACACTGGTCGCGGCATGCGCCCCGGACCAGGTGCAACGATGTAGCACCATGCAAGGCTCGCCAGCTTCCATGCGCAGTAACTTTCGCACTTGAGCCGTCGCTTTGCGTGCGGTGATCGAGTACTGCACTCGTCTGATCGGCGCGCGCCGAGTCATGTAGTCACTGGGCGTGGTGATGTTGAAATCCTGTTGCAGATAGTCAGGAAACAAAGCCGGGTGCACGAAGCGGTCCTCGAACTGCACCGGAATGTCGTTCTCGAAGTGCACGATCTGGGATTGAAACGCAAAGTCATCGCTATCCAGGCCGAGCGCGCGTAACGCCTGCGCGTCGTTGCTGCGTCCAAGCAGCACGACTTCGCTGGTGTGCTTGTGACCTCGGCCGGCGATTTCCTCGTGGATGCTGCGAATTTCGATCAGCGTCGATTGTGAGCGCCGGTCCGCAACGAACGTACCGGTTCCCTGCACACGCATCAGCAGTTGCTCGCTGGTCAACTCGCGCAACGCGCGATTCACCGTCATGCGAGCCACGCCAAACTTGCGCACCAACTCGTGCTCGGAAGGAATCAAGTCGCCAGCCTTCCAGGCACCGGCTTCGATCTTGTCGCGCACGTACGCTTTGATCTCGAGATAGTTGGAGGGTGAACGGCGCGACATGGTTTGTTGGAGGTAGCAAAGCGGTCACATGACATCAGCAGCTGCACTTCATGAAAAAACGGACTAAGGCGTCCTGAAACTCGCGTGCTAGCGTGCCAGCGATTCTTGGTTGTCTAGGCAAGCGGACTACATGTCGATTCCGGCGGTTGGCGATGTCACGTCAAGCAGTATGCACTATCTCGATGAGGGTCAACGGGCCCGGGTCGAGCGGCTGCGTGCGAGCTGGCTATGGCGCAGCGAGTTGCCGACCTGGCTGGTGATTGCAGCCATTTATGGCGGCTGGTTCGCCGTCGTGATGAACGCGCAGGCATTGGGCACGCCGCTCACCATCGTACTGCTCATCGTGCTAGTCACCTGGTACTCGTCGCTACAGCATGAGCTGGTCCACGGCCATCCCACTCGCTGGCCGTGGGTCAATGCACTGTTTGGCTATGCGCCACTGGCGATCTGGTATCCGTATGGCTTGTATCGCGACAGTCATCGTCAACATCACCGCAACGAGCACATCACTTACCCCGGTGCCGATCCCGAGAGCTATTTCGTAACCCGCACGCAGTGGGATTCGTATCGCGGCTGGTATCGCGCGCTGCTGCGGTTCCGTAACACCATCGTCGGACGATTGCTGGTCGGACCGATTTTTTCTGTTGCCGGCGCCGTGCAGGGCGAGTGCGCGCTGATCGAGCGAGGTAACGTGCGCGTCGCCGTGCGTTGGCTGGTACACGTCACGCTGGTCGTCGCGCTGCTGGTGTGGGTAAAGCAGGTCGCCGGAATTTCGCCGTGGCTGTATCTGCTGGGCGTTGCGTATCCGGCGCTGGCGTTGTCGCTGGTGCGTTCGTTTCACGAGCATCGCCCGGTCGCAGCGGTGGAGCAGCGCTCGGTATTGAACGACGCCGGCTGGCTCTGGCGGCTGCTGTTCCTCAACAACAACTATCACCTGGTGCATCACGATCTGCCGGGCGTGCCTTGGTACGGGCTACGGCAGCTGTATCTGGAGAATGGTGCGCGTTACGACCAGCGCAGCGGCAACTATTGCGTCGAGGGTTACGGCAAGTGGCTGCGCCGGCACGCCTTCAGTCCGGTGGAACATCCTGTCCACGAGCTCAATCGTGTTGATCGGTGATGTCACTCTCGCTTGGCAGGACGTCGTCGCCATCGCGGCAGGCGAGCCTGCAAGCCTGTCCGGCGCGGCCGAACGGCGCATGGCCACGTCACGCAGCGTGGTCGATAGCATCGTGCGTGATGGCGTACGTGCATACGGAGTCAATACCGGACTCGGCGGTTTGTCGCAGGTCGTGTTGTCGAGCGATCGGCTGGTGGCTTTCTCGCTCAACACGCTGAAGAGTCACGCATGTGGCGTCGGTGCGCCGTTGCCGGCCATTCAAGTGCGGGCAATCATGGTCGCCGCCGTACAAAACTTTGCGCACGGCCGCTCGGGGATCAGCCCGCGGATTCCAGTCGCGCTGCTGAGTTTGTTGAATGCCGGTCTCACGCCCGTGGTGCCCGCCGGCGGTTCGGTGGGATATCTGACGCACATGGCGCACATCGGGCTGGCGCTCGTGGGCTTGGGTGAAATCGAAGTCGCCGGCCAGGTGCGAGCCGCCGCGGATGCGCTGACAGAGGCGCGACTCGAACCGCTGCACTTATTCGCGAAGGACGGTCTGAGCCTGGTCAACGGCACTCCATGCGCCAGTGGTTTGCTCAGTGTGGCGATGGCGGATGCAGTTCGTCTGGCACGCTGGGCCGATGTGGTCGCGGCGATGAGTTTTGAGGCGTTGCGGGGGCAGAGCGATGCGTTCGATGCCGACGCGCTGGCAGCCAAGCCTCATCCTGGCGCGCAACTGGTGGGCAGCAATCTGCGTCGGCTACTTGCCGGCAGTGAACACGTTTCCAGGCATCGAGGCGTAAGAACTCAGGACGCACTCAGCCTGCGCGCCATTCCGCAGGTCCACGGCGCGACGCGCGATCAGCTGAGCCACGTCGAGCGGCAGTTGAACATCGAGCTCGCATCTTCTACCGACAACCCACTGATCTTCGGCACACCCGATAACTATCGAGTGCTGTCACAAGCGAATCCACACGGGCAATCGCTGGCCTTCGCGGCGGACCTGCTGGCACTGGCTGCGGCGGAGTTGGGCGGTATCGCCGAGCGCCGGATTTATCGGCTCATCGATCCGTCGATCAGCGGCTTGCCGCCATTCCTGCTCGAGGCGGCCGGTGAGCACTCGGGGCTCATGATTGCCCAGTACGCCGCCGCGTCGCTCGCGGCGGAGAACAAGTTGCTGGCGCAGCCGCTGGTGGTCGAGAACTTCGTGACCTCGGCCCTGCAGGAGGATCACTTGAGCTTCTCCACGCCGGGCGCGCTCAAAGCATTGAAGGTGCTGGAGAACGTCGAACGCATCCTGGCCATCGAATACCTGACGGCCGGTCAGGCGTTGCAGTTCGTGGCGCGCGATCACCTGGCGTTCGGCACGCGCGCCGCTCTCGATGTCCTACGTTCCAAGACGAGCCTGTACGTCGAGGATCGGATCGTGTCGACGGACATCGAGGCCACCGTCGCGCTGCTGCGTGAGCCCGGTGCGCTGGCGCGGATCGAAAGCGAAATCGGTGCGGGGCTATGAGCCGCACCTCCGCCGACGTGCGCAAAACGGTGACCGCGATGTCACTACGCTCAATTATGTCGGCACGCGTCGCGAAGCAGCTGCTGCTGGCAGTAACCACTTTGTTATTGCTGAGTATCCTGGTCTTCGCGGCGGGCGAGCTGTTGCCGGGAAACATTGGGCTTGCGTTGCTGGGGCCGTTTGCGGACCCGGAGGCTGTCGCCGCGCTCAATCGTCAACTGGGCGCCGATCAGCCGGCGTTGACGCGCTACTTGGCATGGCTGGCTGGCGCCATACGCGGGGACTTCGGAGTCTCGCTGCAATATGAGATTCCCGTGGCGCCGCTGGTACTCAGTGCGCTGGTCAATTCTCTGCAGCTGGCTGCATTGACGTTGGTGCTCGTGATTCCACTCGCGCTGGCTGCAGGCATCTGGTGCGGGCTGCGGGCCAACAGCGTTGCCGATCGATGCATCGGCTTGTTTGGCTTGTCGCTGGCGGTCGTTCCCGAGTATGTCACCGGCCTGGCGCTCGCCCTCGTGCTCAGTGTCGGCTTGCAATGGCTGCCGATCTCGGCTGTCTGGGATGAGAACGCGAGCTTCGCGGTTCGTTTGCAACATCTGCTGTTGCCAGCGTTGACGCTCGCCGCTGGCTTGTTCGGATATATCGCACGTATGGCGCGTACGGGGGTGGCAGAGACCGTACGTAGCGACTATGTGCGCACGGCAATTCTGAAAGGCTTGCCGTTTCATCAGGTCGTGACACGTCACGTACTCCGCAATGCCTTGCGTCCGACATTCGCGGTGATCGTTGCGCAGACGGGGCACCTGATCGGTGGCTTGCTCATCGTCGAAACTTTATTTCGTTACGACGGCCTGGGTCAGCTGATCTACACCGCGGCGCGCACCAAAGATTTCCCCGTGCTCGAGGCGGGCATCCTGATCAGCGGCGCGATCTATATTGCGGTGACCACACTGGGTGACAACCTGATCGCTGCAATGGATCCGCGTCGACAATCGGTGCCGCGATGAGTCGTCGTTGGGCACTGGGTGCGGGACTGGCGATCGTGACGCTGTGGCTCGCGGCGGCGCTGACGTGGCCGTACTTTGCTCCCTACGATCCGTTCACTGATGACATTCTCGCCGTGCTCGAGGCCCCGTCGAGTCGTCATTGGTTTGGCACAGATCTGTTGGGACGCGATGTTTTCTCGCGTGTGGTAGCGGGCTCGTCGGAGATCCTGCTGGCTGCGCCGGCGGCCGCCGTGCTCGGCGTGCTGATCGGCAGCGTGCTTGGATTATTGATGGGTTACTACGGCGGAGTCGCGGATACGCTGCTGGGGCGATTGCTCGATGCGTTGCGTGCCGTGCCACTGGTCTTGCTCGCGCTGCTCGCGCTCGTTGCGCTCGGACCGTCGATGTTGAACGTCGTCATCGTGATCGGCCTCGCGTTCGCGCCTATCGTGGCGCAAGCGGTTCGGGTCGCGGTTCAAACCGAGCGGCGCCTGGAGTACGTGGATGCGGCTCGACTGCGCGGCGAGAGCTCGCTGCACATCATGTTTGCGGAAATTCTGCCCAATGTGCGCGGCCCCATTCTGGTGGAGACCACGCTGCGGTTCGGCTTTGCGATCTTCGCCATCGCTGGGCTGAGTTTCCTCGGTTTCGGCTTGCAGCCCCCGTCGCCGAATTGGGGGGCAACCATCGCGGAGAACTATCCGCTGATCGGCGCGGGCTATTGGTGGGTGGTTGCGTTCGATGCGTTGGCCATCGCTTCCCTGGTGATCGGCGTCCATCTGGTGGCCGAGAACCTGGCGGGGGAGCCGCGATGACGCACGTCCTGCAAATCGACGATCTGCATGTGAGCTACGGTCGCGAGTCAGTGTTGCGCGGCCTCAGTCTCAGCATCGCCGAGGGCGAGACATATGGGCTGCTCGGTGCTTCGGGCTCGGGAAAGTCCACTGCGGCTCTGGCGGCTTTGCATTACTTGCCGAGCGAGGCAGCGATCGAGCGCGGTCACATCCGAATTGCCGGACGCGATCTGTATTCACTCAGTCCCGATGAGCTGCGTCAGCTGCGGATACGGCAAGTCGCTGCGGTTTATCAGAACCCGGGCCGCGCATTGAATCCGACCATGCGCATCGGGGATCAAGTCGCTGAAGTGTTCGAGTTGCAAGGCGTGAGTCGGGAAGAGGCTCAGAGTCATGCCTTGAGCGCACTACGGCGCGTGGCGCTCGTCGCACCGGAGCGGATCATGCGCAGCTATCCGTTCGAGCTCTCCGGCGGCATGCAACAACGAGTGGTCATCGCGATGGCGATTGCTGCGCAACCTCGCTTGCTGATTCTCGATGAGCCGACGACGGGTCTCGATGCCACGGTCGAGGCGGGAATTCTGGATCTGATCGAGAGGCTGCGAAGCGAGCTGTCGACGGCCATTCTGCTGATCAGTCACGACATCGGCGTCGTGCGGCGCATGTGCTCGCACATCGGTGTCCTGATCGACGGCCAATTGGTCGAGCAGGGCGCCGCGCGTCGGGTGCTCGAAACTCCGCAGGATCCGAGAGTCGCAGCATTGCTTCGAGCCGAGAGCGGCGCCAACCAGCGGAGTGCGCGTGGCTCGTTCGACAGTGACGCGCCCATCTGTTTGCGGGCCACGCATGTTCACAAGACATTTGCCTCTTTCGGTCGCAGCGTGACTGCGCTGAAAGATGTATCGCTGAGCTTGCGCGTCGGCGCCACGCTTGCTGTGGTGGGAGAGTCGGGTTCCGGAAAGAGCACGCTGGCGCGTATGTTGGTCGGATTGGAACAGCCGGACGCAAATCGCGGCATTGTCGAGTTGGACGGCGAAGGCGTCGGCTATGCAGCGAAGCGCAGGCGTGAGCAACTGAGCGCGCTGCGCTTCGTCGCCCAGAATCCGGACACCGCGCTCAACCGAGCTCACACCGTACGCTATACCTTGAGCCGCGCGTTGCTCAAAGCGGGCGTCAAACGAGCCGAGCTGCGTGAGCAAACATTGTCGCTGGTGCGGCTCGTCCATCTGGATGAAGAGCATCTCGATCGACTGCCGCGACAACTCTCGGGCGGCCAGAAACAGCGCGTGGCAATCGCCTGCGCCTTCGCCGGCCAACCTCGTGTGGTGGTGCTGGATGAGCCCACTTCGTCGCTGGATCCCATTGCACAGTCCGCCATTCTGGATCTGCTCGTGGACCTACAGTCCCAGCAGGGCGTGAGTTATCTGTTGATTACTCATGATATGGAGGTCGTTCGCCGGCTGGCCGACAGCATCGCGGTGATGTATCGCGGCGAGGTGGTCGAGGTTGGAGATTCAGCGCAGGTGCTGGATGCGCCACGGCATCCCTACACACGCGAGCTGCTGCAAGCGACGGTCGTCGATGCGCTCGACGATCTCTCGCGGAGAACGGCATGAAACGTCTGCTGCTATTGTTGATTCTGATCACCGCCTGGCAGGCTGCCTCCGCAGATACAGAAGTCGTACGGACCGACCACCTGCGCTCGCGAGTGGTTGCGAAGACCGCGGCGGCGGTGCCGGGTCAGCCACTGCAGGTGGGATTGTGGCTGGACCACGATCCGCACTGGCACACCTATTGGAAGAATCCCGGCGACTCGGGGTTGCCGACCAAACTCACGGTTTCGCTGACCGGAGTGAGCACCGAGCGCATCGATTGGCCGGTGCCCGACCGATTCGATCTAGGGGAGATCGTGAACTACGGATATGGTGGCATCGCATTGCTACCCGTGACCGTAAGTATTCCGGAGAGCGCGCGTGGACAGACCAGCATCACTCTCGACGCCAAAGCCAGCTGGCTGATCTGCGAGTACGAGTGCATTCCCGGTGAAGCGAGTTATTCGCTCACGTTGCCAGTGGCGTCGACCGCCGCTGTCGACGAGCGCTGGAGCTCCGCGTTCGAATGGGCCGCAGCGCGTCAGCCAGAAATGGTTTCGTCCCGAGCCAGCTATCGAATCGAGGGCAGCGATGTGATCGTGCGCTTCGAGGGCGCGGGCTGGCCGTCCGACCTGGGCGCGTGGCAGCTGTATCCCGCCGTTCAACAACTCATGGCGAACTCGGTGACGGGTCGCTGGCAACGGGCCAACCAGGGTTGGGAGTTCAGACAGCAGCTCAGCGACTATTTCGACGAGGCACCGGCCGAGGCCGAGTTGCTGCTCACGAATCAGGGGCGCGGGTTGCAGTTGATCGCGCAGCTCGAAGATTCCGCCGCAGCGGTTACCACATCAGGCGAAAGCACCCAGAGTGTATCGTCCTGGCAGAGCTTGTTACCTGCGCTGTTGATGGCGTTCGCCGGTGGTCTGGTCTTGAACCTCATGCCGTGCGTGTTTCCGGTGTTGTTCATCAAGGCGCTCGGCATCGCACAGGCCGGCGGCGATCGTGCATTGCTGCTACGTCACGGGGCGATCTATGCGGCAGGCGTGGTTGTTTCTTTCCTGGCGATTGCCGGGCTGCTACTGGGTCTGCGCGCGGGCGGCTCGGCGTTGGGATGGGGTTTCCAGCTGCAGCAGCCGTGGTTCGTAGCCGCCATGACGGTGCTGTTCTTCCTGATGGCGCTGAGCTTTGCGGGTGTGCTCGAGCTGGGAGGGCGCCTGGCTGGCGTCGGGCAGCATCTGACTGAAGGGCACAGCGACCGCAGCGCCTTTTTCACGGGCGTGCTGGCCTGCGTGGTTGCGAGTCCTTGCACCGCGCCGTTCATGGGCTCCGCGATCGGCTTCGCATTGTCACAACCCACTTGGTGGGCGCTGCCGGTCTTCGCAAGCCTGGGGCTCGGCATGGCTGCGCCAATGCTGGTGTTGACTGCTGTGCCAGCACTGACGCGATATCTGCCGAAGCCTGGCGCATGGATGCAGCGACTGCGTGAGCTGCTGGCGTTTCCGTTGTTACTGACGGTTGCATGGCTGCTGTGGGTGTTCGGCGAGCAAACCTCGACCGTTGGCATGGCTGGTCTGCTGGCGGCGCTGATCGCACTGGGCTTCGTGCTGTGGCTGTTTCATCAAGCGCGAGGGCTGGTGAAAACATCTGCTGTGTTGGTAACGCGCGTTGCAGCCGTCGTCGTACTCGTCGGCGCTGCGTACGGTCTCGTCTCGATCGTCGCGCAATCGGAGGCGGAAGCGCAGAGCCGGATTGCCACCGCTGAGGCGGGCGTCGAGGCCTGGTCCGGGGAGCGTCTGCGCGAGCTGCGCGAGTCGGGGCAGCCGGTGTTCGTGAACATGACGGCTGCCTGGTGCATCACGTGTCTCGCCAATGAAAAGGTCGCGCTGTCGTCGGCGACGGTGAAACAAGCCATGCAACGCGCCGGCATCGTCTATCTGAAAGGCGACTGGACCCGTCAGGATCCGGACATCAGTCGCTATCTCGAATCCTTCGGCCGCAATGGCGTGCCGCTCTATGTGTTTTATCCGGCCGCCGGAGGCGAGCCGGTTGTGCTGCCACAGTTGCTCACGGCGCAGGTGGTCACGGATGCGCTGACCGCGCCTTGATTCCATTCTGGAGAGAGTTCATGAAGAAGCGCAGTTTGCATGGGTTCGCGTTGTTGTGCGTCGGGATGTTGGCGTCGCCGTTGGTAGCGCACGCCAGCAAAGTCGGCGAACCGGCGCCGGCATTTACATTGACCGACAGCGATGGCAAGACACGATCGCTCGAAGAGTTCAAGGGCAAGACGGTAGTGCTCGAATGGACCAATGCCGACTGCCCCTTCGTGAAGAAGCACTACGGCAGCGGCAATCTGCAACAGCAGCAACGCGATGCCACCGCGCAAAACATCGTCTGGCTCACCGTCAACTCAACCGCCAAGGGGCGCGAGGGCAACGTGAGCGGCACCGATGCGAATAAGATCCGCAAGGAACAGAAGGCGGCACAAACTGCTTACTTGATCGACGAGGACGGCAAAGTTGGCCATGCTTACGGTGCGAAGACCACGCCGCATCTGTTCGTCATCGACGCGCAGGGCGTGCTGCGTTACAACGGCGCGATCGACAGCGTGCCGAGCACCAAAGCAGAGGATTTGACCCGCGCCACGCAGTATGTGCCGGCGGTGCTCGCCAGCTTGAAGAAAGGCGAGGCGGTCAAGCCGGGCTCGACCCAGCCATACGGCTGCGCGGTGAAATATCCATTGGTGAATGCAGAGAAGGAAGAGGATTGCGGCTGTTGAGTTGGCGAGTCTCATTGCCCATGTACGCGTTGACCGCCGAGCTGCGCCGGCGGTCGGACGCTTTGTTGCACGCGCTGATCGAGACGAGGCGCTCGCGGGGCTGGCATGACAAAGTCACCATCGTCGAGCCCGAGGACTTGCTCGAGCATTGGCGCGATCCTTCGCTGCTGCTGTCGCAGACCTGCGGATATCCGCTGCTAAAGAGTCTGGCGAATAAGGTTCAGCTGGTCGCCACGCCTCATTACGACGTCGCCGGATGCGGCGGTCCTTTCTATGCGAGCGCACTGATTGTCAATGCGCAAAGCGAGGCGGCAACCCTGGCGGATTGCAAGGGCAAGATTGCCGCTGTGAACACGCACGATTCTCAAAGCGGTATGAACGCGTTCCGTCACGCCGTTGCGCCTCATGCCGACGGTGGCAAGTTCTTCGAGAAGGTTATCTACACGAAATCGCATCTTGCCTCGGTGCGTGCGGTCGGTGGCATCGGCGACTGGTCGGCGGACGTTGCTGCAATCGACCCTGTCAGCCTCGCGCTGATTCAAGAAAGCTTTCCCGAGGCGGCGCGCCGCGTACGCACGATCGGCTACACGGCGCCGGCACCGGTGCTACCGTTCATTTGTTCGATTCGAGTGCCGAAACAGGTCGTGGCCGAGTTGCAGGCCGATTTGCAGGCGCTAGTGCAAAAGAAGGCTGACGTGTTGCGCGGTCTGCGGATACGCGATTTCTCGTTCCTTTCGCTGGAAGACTATCGAATCATTCTCGATTACGAGAGCGAGGCACAGCAGCGCGGCTATCCGACGCTGCGTTGAAGTCTCAATACGGTCACTTCAGCGTCTGCGCGCGGTTACATGCTGCCGCGGCATTTCAGGATTCCCCCAAAGCACAGTTGTTACTTGTATAGACATGCTACTTTTTTCCGACGTAACGGCTACGGCCGTGGGTTTCGGGAGGGTGATCGATGTCTATTCATATCGAGCGCACGCCGCGCTGGGTGCGTGTGCGCTTCGCGGGCGTGACCATAGCGGACAGCAAGAACGCACTGCTGGTATTCGAGGGCGGCGGCCTGCCCAAATATTATTTCCCCAAGGCCGACGTCAAGACCGCGTTGCTGGTGGATTCCAGTCGTACCACGCAGTCGAAAGATGCGGGCAAGGCGCGCTGGTGGAGCATCGAGAGCAACGGGCGTTTCGCTGAAGACGCCGTCTGGGCGTACACGAGTCCGCCGGCCGCCGCTCAGCAGTTGAAGGACTACATTGCCTTCGAGTGGGACAAAGTGGATGGCTGGTTCGAAGAGGAAAAGGAAGTCTTTCGTCACGCGCGCGATCCCTATCACCGCGTCGATGCGGTAGCCAGCTCACGTCATATCAAGATCGTGCTCGGCGGCGAAGTGATCGCAGAGAGCCGTCGGCCCATCCTGGTGTTCGAGACCGGCATTCGCACTCGCTACTACTTACCTCGGCTCGATGTGCGAGAAGACCTGCTCACGCCCACCGACAGTCACACGCGTTGCCCTTACAAAGGCGAAGCGTCGTACTGGACTGCGAAGGTCGGCGGCAAAGAATACCGCGACATCGTGTGGAGCTACGTGAGCCCGATCGCGGAGATGCCGAAGATCGCCGGCCTGTATGCGTTCTACAACGAAAAGGTCGACGCGGTGTATGTCGACGGTGAACAGGAGCCCGCCGAGTTGCGCTGGAATCGCAGACTCACGGTGGCCAGCTGAAACAACTAACCATCATGCGTACTCGGTATTCATTAAAACATCGTGGATCGCTGCTCGGCGCTGCCGTCGCAGGCGTGTTGAGCTCGGTTGCGGTTACCGCGCAGGCTCAGGACAATCTCGAGACCGTCGTCGTGCTCGGCACCTACAGCAGCGACACCACCGCGCTCACCAGCACCGCACCAATCGACGTGCTCAAGGGCGAAGAGCTGCAGAAAAGCGGTGCCACCACGCTGAATCAGGCCTTGTGGCAGCTGGTGCCGTCTTTCAATTTCCCACAGAACCAGCCGACCACGCGGGGTCAGAATCCCAAAGGCGCCTCGCTGCGCGGCCTATCCACCGATCAGACGCTGGTGCTGATCAATGGCAAGCGTCGGCATGCGTCCTCGATCGTGCAAATCTCTTCTGGATTGGGGCTCGGCGCGCAGCCGGTCGATCTGGATGCGATCCCGTTCAGTGCCATCGAGCGCATCGAAGTACTGCGTGATGGCGCGTCGGCGCAGTACGGTTCGGACGCCATCGCGGGCGTGATCAACATCGTGCTCAAGTCGAGCACCGCTACCGACTTCAACGTGCAAGTGGGGCAGTTCTCGCAGGGCGATGGGCTGCGTCGCTCGGTGGGCAGCTCGACCGGCTTCGAACTGCCCGGCGATGGCTTTCTGACCGCGAGCGTCGATGTCATCGACTACGATCCGACCGACAACTCGCGCCCGGATCTGGCGGCTCACTATTTCGATGGCGATCCGCGCGAGGCCACCGTCAATCGGCAGCATAAAGTTGGCTCTCCGGAGCGGACTCGCATCAATGTCGCCCTGAATGGCGAAGCCGATGTGAGTGAGAACGTCCGCGCTTACGGCTTTGCGACTTACGGCAACAGCGATTCACGCAACAACGTAATCGGCGTGTTGTATCCGCGCTCGGATTGGACGGTGCGCGCGATTTATCCCGATGGCTCGCATCCCTGGTACAAGTATCGCAACGAAGATATTTCCGGCACGTTCGGGGCGCGCTTTGGCAACGATAGCCTCGGTCATTTCGATCTCAGTGCCGGCTATGGCCGCGACGATCACGACGAGCACATTTACGACAGCATCAACCCGAGCTTCGGTCTGGACAGCCCGACCAGCTTCCTGGTCGCGTCCTTGAAGAACGAGCAGACCAATGTCGCGCTGGACTATCGGCGCGAGTTCGCGGTCAGCGCCTTCCATGGCCCGCTGACATTGTCCTCGGGTATCGCTTATCGCCACGAGGAATACACGCTCGGCGCGGGCGACTACGAATCCTATGCCGATGGCGGCGTACCCATCCTGGATGGCCCGAACGCGGGGCGTCGCGCCAACACCGGTGCATTCCAGGGACAGGGCATGCGTCCGCTCGATGCGGGCACCTTCACGCGTGACGTACGCAGTGCCTATGTCGGATTCGAAGCGCAGTTCACGTCCAAGCTCAAGCTCGGCATAACCGGCCGCGCCGAGGACTATTCCGATTTCGGTTCCGCCACCAACGCGAAGCTGTCGGGTCGATATGAGATCACGCCCGCGATCGCGCTGCGCGCAACGATCGGCACCGGCTATCGGGCACCGTCTCTAGGACAGATTGGAACCTCGTGGACTACTTCCACGGGCACGGTGCTGGCGGCGGATGGCACGCCGGCGCTGACGCGCATCTTGCCCGTCAATGATCCGGTCGCACAGGCGCTCGGCGCTCGCAGGCTGACGCCCGAGGAGTCGACCGACATCAATGTGGGCTTCGTGATTCGTCCCAACAGCAGCTTCTCCATTACGGCCGATGCCTATCAGATCGAAGTCGACGATCGAATCACGCTCAGCGAACGCTTGAGCGGCGCGACAGTACAGTCGGTATTGAACGCGGCGGGCTATTGGAACTACGCAGCCGCGCAGTTCTTCACCAACGCCGCCGATACGCGCACGCGCGGCTTCGACGTCGCCAGTCGCTACTTTGCCGAGTTGGCCGGCGGCAAGCTGGAACTGTCGGCGAGCTACGCCAAGTACAAGACCGAAGTGACTGATGTGGAGGCTAGCCCGTTCGGCTTCGATGTGTTCGGCCGCTCACAACGTATCTTCATGGAGCGCGGCAATCCGGAGTCACGCCTGCTGCTCGGTGCGCGTTATTCCCTCGGCGCCTGGTCGGTGTTCCTGGCAGAGTCGCGATTCGGCACGTACATCTCGCCGCACGCGACCACGCCGTCACTCGATCAGACTTACTCGGCGCTGTGGAAGACGGACATCGATATCAGCTACCGCCCGAACCAGAAGTTCTCGATCAATGTAGGCCTGGAGAACGCGCTCGACGAGCGTCCGGACCGCGTGATCGATCCTGCCGCGCGGGTCCAGTACGGCAATTCGGTGGCAGTCGCGCCGGAGGGAGCGTTCTGGTACTCGCGGCTGGCGTATAGCTTTTAGGAGTCGACATGGCCCAGAAAAACTCCACGCAATCCCGCGGCGGTGGCTTGCTCATCGAGCCATCGCCGCGTTGGGTGCGCGTCGTGTTCAACGGCGTCGTGATCGCCAACACCAAGCGGGCATTGTTCGTGCACGAGACGGGCGAGCATCGCAAGCTCGCCACGTATTTCTTCCCGCGTGCGGACGTGCGGACCGACCTGCTGCAGTTCTCCGGAGAGAATCCTGACGCAAGCCGCGCCGGCGCGACGACGTATTTCACGATCAACGCGCAAGGGCGCAGCTATGAAAATGCGGCGTTCAGCTATGAGGCGCCTACAGCCAATGCGCAGGCGCTGAAAGGTCACGTTGGTTTCGTGTGGGACAAAGTCGATCAATGGCTCGAAGAGGAGGAGCCGATCTTTCGTCACGCACGGGTCCCCTACAAGCGGGTTGATGCGATTCCCAGTTCGCGCCATGTCAAAGTCGTCCTGGGCGGCGAGGTCATCGCCGAAAGTCGGCGGCCGGTGCTGGTGTTCGAAAGCGGCCTGCGCGTGCGCTACTACCTGCCGATGCAGGATGTGCGTGAAGACCTGTTGCAGCGGACCGAGTCGCGAACCAGCTGTCCTTACAAGGGCCATGCTTCGTATTGGTCGGCTCACATCGGCGGCAAGATCTACGAAGACATCGTGTGGTCGTACCTGCAGCCGTTGCCTGAAGTGCAGCACATCGCGCGCTTCCTGGCGTTCTATCACGAGAAAGTCGACGCTGCGTACATCGACGGCAAGGCCGACGATGGCCAGCTCTGGAACGATGGCGCCAATGCCTTCTATGTTTGAGTCGAGGCACATAGCATCATGAGTAGCTCGTTCGGCAGAATCCTGCTGACCCGTCGAGAGTTGTTGCAGCAGACCGCACTGATCGGTGCGGTGACCGCTGTGGGCACCAGTTTGGTCCGTCCGGCCGATGTGCTGGCGGACAACGTCAGCGCCAATCGCATCCTCATCGAGCCGAGCCCACGCTGGGTCCGCGTGAAGTTCAACAACGTAGTCGTTGGCAACACCAAACGTGCTTTGTTGGTGCACGAGCTGGTGCCGAACGGTTGGAAGGCGCCAGCTTATTTCTTCCCAAAGGCCGACATACGCAGCGACCTGCTCACCTTCAGCGGTCAGGACGAAGCCGTTGGACGTGCCGGCCCGGTGACGTTCCATCACATCGAGGCGAGCGGCAAGCGCTATGAGAACGCCGCGCTGACCTATGACGAGCCCTTGCCAGGCACCGAGACTCTGGCCGATCACGTCGGTTTCGTCTGGCGCAAAGCAGACGAATGGCTGGAAGAGGAGGAAACGATCTACCAGCATCCGCGCGATCCTTACCATCGAGTCGATGCCTTGCCGAGCTCGCGTCACATTCGCATCGAGCTGGGCGGTGAGGTCATTGCCGATACACGAAGGCCCGTGATCGTCTACGAAACCGGGCTGCGTCCGCGCTATTACATTCCTCGCACCGACGTGCGAGAAGAATTTCTTGAGCGCACCAACCGCCACACGCGCTGCCCGTATAAAGGCGAGGCATCGTACTGGTCGGCGAGCATCGGCGGGCGCACTTACGACAATATCGTCTGGGCGTATCCCCATACATTTCCAGGCGTGAGCAGCATCGCGGGACTGTTGTCGTTCTATAACGAGAACGTCGATGCCGTGTATGTGGATGGCGTGAAGGAAGTTGCTCAGCGATGGAACGGAGGCGCCGACGCGTTCTATGTTTAGGCGGCGCCATGCGACGCCGCTGGAGCATCATCTGGTCGATGAGTTCGATGCGGGGCGGCTGACGCGTCGGCAGTTGCTGCGTCGGCTCAGTGTCATCGGCGCGGGCGTCGCGCTTGCCAGCGGATGGCCAAGATCTTCCCACTCGCAAGAGCGTGCCGGCGCCGTGATTCGCTTGTCGGCACATGCGCCGGCGGGATCCATCGATCCACTGCGCTCGAACGATGCGACCAGCATCCTGTTGCTGACACAGGTGGCGGAATTTCTGGTCACGAACTGGCCGGATGGATTACGGCCATCGCTCGCCGAGAGCTGGGCTCCCAACGCCGATGGATCGGTCTGGACCTTCCGCCTGCGCCGCGGAGTGCTGTTTCACTCCGGACAACCGCTGACCGCCGGCGATGTGGTCGCGACGATGGATCGCTTGACAGATCCAGCCAGTGGCTCAGGCGGAGCCTCATTGTTTCGAGGCACGCTGTCCAAGGGCGGCACGCAGCGTCGTGACGACTACACGGTCGAGTTCCATCTCGATCGGCCCAACGCCAGTTTTCCTTACTACGTTTCGTCGGATCACATCAACGCGGCCATCCTGCCGAACGGCAACGGCGGCAATTTCCAGAGCGGCTTTGTGGGCAGCGGCCCGTTCCGTTTGCAACGCTATCGCGCCAATCAAGGCGTCGTGCTGACGCGCAATCCACAGTGGTGGGGCGGGGCGGTGCTGCCCGAACGGATCGAGGCGTCGTTCCATCCGAGCGAGCCATCTCAGACTTTGGCGATGCTGTCTGGTGACGTGGATCTCGCGTTCGTGTCCGCGTTCGCCACGCAGCCCTTGTTGAAGGATCGACGGTTTCGTATCGAGCGATTGCCGTCGAGCGCGCATTTCCAGCTTCACATGCGCAATGATGTCGCGCCGTTCAACGACAGGCGTGTGCGCGAAGCGTTCGCGTTGGCGATCGACAGGCCGCGATTGATTGGCCTGCTGTATCGAGGATTCGCCGAGTTGGGAAACGATGCGCCTCTTGCGCCGGCGCTGAGTGTGACCGACGCCTCCGTGGCACAGCGCGGGCGGAATCTGCAGAAGGCGAGGGCATTGTTTCAGGCCGCCGGCGTGAGAACGCTCCCGTTTCCACTCGTTGCTCCGCGCTGGCTGGAGATTCCGAACTACGCTGTGTTGGTGCAGTCGGCGCTTCGGGAAGCGGGCGTGGACCTTTCCTTGAGAATCGATGCGCTCGAGAAGTACTACGGCAGCGCGAAGTTTGGCACCTCGCCGTGGCTCGATTCGCCGCTGGCAATTACGGATTACGCCTCACGCGGCTTTCCGGACGTCTATCTCGGCGCCGCGTTGTCCAGCACGGGCATCTGGAATGCTGCGCGCTTCCACAATGAGGAGTTCGATCGCCTGTTCGCGCAGTATCAGCGCACGTTGGATCTGCACTCTCAACGCGTCATCGCGCGTGACATGCAGCAACTGCTGCTGGCTGAGACCCCGATGGTCGTGCCGTTCTTCCGCAACGTGTTGATGCCGATCGACGCCCGCCTGCGGGACGTGGAAGCGAATCCATTCGGTTGGGTCTCGCTGGCGAGGGCGTGGCGGGCGTGATCCGGCTCGATGGCGTGTAACGGCGCGGTCACATAGCAAGGAGGAAACAAAGGATACGAAACAGTCACATGTCTGTAACCGAGCATGTCGTGATGGAATTTCGCTATTTCCATGCAATCTCATGCCGTGGATAGAGTCAGCGCAAGCAGAACAACAGGGAGTTGGGATTCATGGCGCTGTCACTGGTTCACTCGTCATCACGAGTCGCGCTGGCCATCGTAGTGGCGCTTTCCTGCTCGCACGACGCGGCGCTTGCAGCCGAGGGTGCGGGTAGCGAAGAGCGGGCGACCGGGCTGGAGCAGATCATCGTCACGGGAACGCGGCGTGCCGAGCGCACGGTCCTGGAGTCGAACGTGCCCATCGATGTCGTGAGCAATGACGATCTGCGACGCACCGCGATGCCCGATCTGAGCAGCAAGCTGCAAGCGGCAATCCCGTCTTACAACGTGCGGCGCCTGCCCACATCCGATGGCTCGATTTTCGTGCGGCCCGCCTCGCTGCGCAATCTCTCCCCCGATCACACGCTGGTGATGGTGAATGGCAAACGTTTTCATCGATCCGCATTCGTAGATGTCACGGCGCGCGGCGCGCAGGCAGTCAATCTCGCACTGCTCCCGGCGAACGCGTTCAAGCGCACCGAAGTGCTGCGTGACGGAGCAGCTGCGCAATACGGCTCCGATGCAATTGCGGGCGTGATCAATTTCATCCCGAACGACCAGCCTGGCACCGACACGTATGTGCAGTTCGGCGAGTACAGCGGCGGGGATGGACAGAATCTGCAGGTCGGCTGGTCGAGTGGCTTTCGGTTCGGTGACAGCGGGCATCTGAACTTCGCAGCGGAATACATCGACGCCGATGCCACGAACAACGGCATTCAACGTCCGCAGGCTGCGCTCATTGCGGCCCAAGGCGAACCATACGCGAGTGCCGTACGGAACATCGGCAAGGTGGTGCAGCGGTACGGACTGCCGGAGCAGGAGACGAAGAAATTATTCGTCAATACCGGTTTCAACCTGACCGGCAGCACGCAGCTGTACGCGTTCGGCAGCTTCGCCGACGATACCGGCGTCGCTGATTTCAACTACCGGCCCTCACTCACCGTGACCGGGCCGAATGCCGACGGCAACGTCGTCACGTTCGCGCGCAACGGTGGCTACAACATCAAAGCCAACGGCAAACACTCCATCTATCAGACCGCTGGGACCGACGGGGTGAATACCTGGGCCGCCACCGATCCCGACTTCAATCTGCTCGACATCTATCCCGGCGGTTTCACGCCGCGGTTCGGCTCGGACACTCGCGACTACAGTGTGGTTGCGGGACTCAAGGGCAGCGTGGGTGCGAATTTCGACTGGGACTTCTCTGCGGCGGCCGGCAGTAACCGCATCGAATACTGGTTGAAGGAATCCATCAATCTGTCGCTCGGCTCGCAGTCGCCGACAGAGTTCGACAATGGCGGCCGCGAGCAGCGGGAGCAGGACGTCAATCTGGATTTCGTTTACCAGTGGCAAACCGCGCTTGCCCGTCCAATCAACGTGGGCTTCGGTCTGGAGTATCGACGTGAAGAGTTTCGTATCACCGCTGGCGAATATGCATCCTGGGCGGTGGGCCCGCTGCGCGACCTGTCGCCGGCCTCGAATGGATTTCCAGGCGCTCATCCAGCGACGGCCGGGAGCTGGGATAGTTACAACACGGCAGCGTATGTCGACTTCGACGTGAACCTCACAGATCGCCTCAACGTGGGAGTGGCCGGACGCTTCGAGGACTACTCGCTGTTCGGCACGACGACGAACGGTAAGCTCGCGGCGCGCTTCGAGCTGACCGAAGCTATAAGCCTGCGCGGTGCCGTTAGCACCGGCTTCCGCGCGCCGACGCCGGGGCAGCAGTATTTGCAGAACGTCGGACAGAATCCGAACCTCAATCCGTTAGCGACGCGCTCGGTCGACGTGCGTGCGCAATTGCCTTCGAACTCTCAAGCCGCGGCGCTGTTCGGCGGCAAGGCGCTCACACCCGAGGAGTCGCTGAATGTGAGTTTGGGCGTGGTGCTTCGGCCCTTCAAGGGGGCGTCGGTCACGCTCGACGCTTATCGAATCGACGTCAACGACCGCATCGGGCTGTCCACCGCATTCGAGCTGACGCCGGCCCAGCGACAGCAGCTGGTCGCTGCCAATGTGCCGCTGGCGAACGAGTTGACGCATGTCAGTTTCTACACCAACAGCTTCGACACTCGCACGACCGGGCTCGACTTGGTCGCGAATTGGCAGGGCTCGGCAGGACCCGGCGCGCTGGGAATTATTTGGGCGAGTAATTACAACTACACCGAGTATCTGCACTATGACCCGGTGCTGCTTGACGAGCAGGCGCGCGTCACTTTCTTGAAGACCATTCCGCGCTTCACCAGCCATCTGTCCGCCGACTATGCATTCGGCAAGTGGCAGTTTACCGCTCGCGGTCGACACTTCGGCGAGTGGACGTATGTCGCGAACACGACCATTCCCTACGTCTACGAGCAGATCGGTGCTGAGACCTTCCTCGACCTGATCGGAAACTATCAGTTCAGCGACAGCGTCGGCATCACGCTCGGCGTCGAGAACGTCCTCGACAACTATATCCAGGAGGTCGGATTGGTGACCGTGCGCAACAACGGACGCCGCTATCCGGGAGGAGCGCCGTACGAGAACGAGGGGCGGCAAATCTACGCGCGAGTGGGCGTTCGCTTCTGAGGGCGGTTTGCAATCGGTAACAAGCGGCTGCTATGGAGCTGAAGTTGTTTCCTCATGAGAAAACATCATGCATGAAACAGCGTGGCGCACGTTTGTCGCGCATGAGGCCCGACTATAGTGGTGCGACGTAATTTGCACCCCAAGGTTTTGTGACCGGTTTGCAACCTGGCGTGAGTTCGATTTCGGAACATAGAGGAGTGGAGTCATGATCAAACGCGCGTTGAGGGTCGGCCAGGCGGCCGTGCTGCTGGCCGCCTGCGTATCGGCAGCGTCGGCGTTCGCCGGCACCAAGAAATTCCCGAGTGAAGGCGTGTGGCGCGGCGAGTTCACCGTCGACGGCGAGGCGATTCCATTCAACTTCGAGGTCAAGGGAAAGGACGCGGCGGGCGCAAAATTTTCGCTGATCAATGGCACACGCCGTGACAACTTTGTCGTGGAGCGCGTCTCCGACGACGAGCTGTCCGTGCCGATGAATACCTATGACGCGGCACTGGTATTCAAGGTCGTCGATGGCAAGCACATTCAGGGCGAGTACCGCGACCTCGTGCCGAAGCGCAACGGCGCTCGCAACCTGCCGTTCACTGCCGAGCATGGCAAGAGCTGGCGCTTCGTCGAGCCTGCCAAGCAAGCGGCCGCAGAGGTGGATTTGACCGGCAAGTGGGCCCTGCGCCAGGCCGACGACACGCAGCTGCGTGAGGCTGCCAGCAACGAGCGTGACAACCGCCGCAATCAGGTCGGTCTGTTCAAACAGAACGGCACGCATCTAAGTGGCGTGATCATGACTTCGGTCGGCGATACGCGCGAGCTCGAAGGCGTCGTGCAGGGCAATAGGTTCTATCTGTCGCACTTCAGCGGTCCGAGCCCGCGCCTGATCAAGGGCTCGTTGGACGAGGATGGCAATCTGCAGGGCTCGTCGGGCAGTGGTATCTACAACGTCGCTCGCTTCGAAGGCGAGCGTAACGAGAACGTGGAGCTGGCCGATCCGTACAAGCTGACCCGCTTGAAGGACGGCCAGACGCGCATTGATTTCACCTTCCCGGACCTGAAGGGTCAGCCGGTGTCGCTGCGCGACGATAAATATCGCGGCAAGGTCGTGATCGTCGAAGTGATCGGCACCTGGTGCCCCAACTGCACGGATCAAACCTACTTCCTGTCGCCGTGGTTCAAGCAGAACAAGCAGCGCGGCGTCGAAGCGATCGCCATCGCCTTCGAGCAGGAGGATAGTTTCGAGTACTTCCAGAAGACACTCGGCAAGTTCAAGAGCTACTTCGACATCCAGTACGACATCGTGTTCGGCGGCATTGCCGACAAGAAGGTTGCGACCGAGAAGCTGGCGGGCTTGAACTACATGGCTGCGTTCCCGACGACGCTGCTCATCGACCGCAGGGGCGAGGTGCGCGAGATCTACACCGGCTATACCGGTGAAGTGACCGGCCAGTACTTCAAGGACTACGTCAGCAAGTTCAACAAGGTGCTGGACGAGCTCATCGCCGAGCCCGATCCGTACTCGACGGTGAGCCAGGTCACAGGGCCCTGATGTCACGTTCGCTTTATTGGGTGACTTTGCTCGGCGCCGTCCTTGGGACGGCGCCGGTGCTGGCGGCAGGCGAGTCGACGCAGGAGCGCGCTACCGCCCGCGTCGAGCTGGGTCGCAAGTTGTTCTTCGATCCTTTGCTGTCGAGCGACCGCACGGTCAGCTGCGCGTCCTGTCACAAGCCCGAGACGGCGTTCGCCGATGACGTGGCGTTCAGCCTCGGCGTCGGCGGTGCGAAAGGCGAGCGGAACACACCGACGCTGTTGAACGTCGGTGGCCGCACCTCGATGTTCTGGGATGGCCGCGCCGAGACCTTGGAAGATCAGGCGATCTTTCCCATCGAGAATCCCGTCGAGATGAATCTGCCCGTTGCCGAGGCCATTGCGCGACTCGAGGCGAACGACGAATACAAGGATCGATTCGCGGTGGCGTACGAGGGCAAGATCACGCCACGCACGATTGGGCGGGCGCTGGCTGCATTCCAGAAAACGCTGCAGAGCTTCGATACTCCCTTCGACAGCTTCAACCTCGGGGACGACTCGGCGATCTCCGAATCTGCCAAGCGCGGCCGGCTGCTGTTCATCGGCAAGGCGAAATGTGCCGATTGTCACTCCGGCACCGACTTCACCTCGGAGCGGTTCCGCAACATCGGCCTGTTCGACGGCAGCAAGCTGAGTGATCGTGGGCGAGGCAATGTCACTGCCAATCCGGCCGACGACGGTCAGTTCAAGGTGCCGACACTGCGTAATGTCGCGGTGACAGCTCCGTATATGCACAATGGGATGTTTCAGACGCTGCGTGAAGTAATCGCGTACTACAACGAGCCCGACAAAATCGTTCCCGGTCAGAAGGGACGAGATGCGTCGATCGTGCCGCTACAACTCACGCCGGGTGAGCTCGAAGATCTCGAGAACTTCCTGGTGGCGCTGACCGATCGGCGCTATACCACGCAGGCTACGGCACAGCGCTGAGCGACTCAGATCAGGCCCAGCCAGCGGCCGGCGATGACGACGCCGGTCCACAGCAAAAGGGAAGTGAACGCGAGTGCGCGAATGGCGCCAGACGTCCCGTCACCATGTGCGAGGCGGCGAGTGAGCCACGTATGCGCGGCCAACGCTGCGACCAGCAGCACGAGCTTCACGGGAAACAAAGGGTTGGTGTAGTACTTGAATGGTCCGGCAGCCACGAGTAGCAGGCCGGAGAGGGTGACGATCACCAGGCCGATGGACGCGACCGGCTGCAGGTTGCACACGATAGTCGCGGGGGCCAACGGCTTCAGCGTCAGCCCGAGTGCTGCGAGATGGGTGATCAGCACGGCGCCACCGACCACGGACAATGCGATGATGTGTACAGACTCGGTTGCGGCGAAGGCGGCGGTGGATTGGTTGAGGTAGCTGCCGATCGTGGTCTCGCCCAGCCATACGAAGAAATCGTAAAGAAACATAGTGGGCAGGACTCAGAAGTAGGCGATGAATCGGCCAGTGACGATCACGGCGGTCCACGAGGCCAGGGAGACAGCGGCAAAGACGCGAGCGCTGGCAGGCGCTTCGCTGGCATCGTTCCAACGGATGGCATTGCGGAACGTCGTTGCGTGGAACAGCGCGACGTTGAGCAGTGCGATGGCCAGCAAGCCCAGCTTCAATTGCATGAAGAAATTGGTGTAGATGCGAGCCGATTGAGCGGCGAACAGCAAGCCGCCGCTGATCAGCATCACCGCGAAGCCCAGCCATGTGATCGGCAGCAGCGAGCGCGTGAGTGTTTCCGGCGCCGTGCCGCGGAACAGAACGCGAAGCAAAGTGAGGTCGACGATGGCGATCGCGCCGGCGAGCAGGATGGTGCCGACGATGTGAAACGTCTGCAGCACGGGAAAAAGGTCGTTGGATTCGCGGATCGAGGTGGCGATCTGCGAGTCATATAGGTGCTGGATCACTGCGGACGCAGACATGCCGTTCTTTAGTTATTGCGCACGGCGGGAGCGCCGTGGGCTGGTGAGTGGACGCGGCCCGATGGTGGGCCGCGCCTCGAAATATCAGGGTTTGAGCTGAGCTCGTATCTCGCCGGCCTTGTTGGCGGCGCTGTGCACGTTGACGTACAGGTGGCCGGCCTGATACGCGGCATACTGCTCATCGGTGAGCTTCGAGCCTTCCGGCACGTTCCACTCGTTGTCGGATTTCTTGGTGAGCGTGATGACCGGCGGACCGTTCTTGCCCGCGGGTGCCAGATGGATATGAGCGGCCACGCCGACGATGTCCTTGGTCGTGACGCTGCCGGTGACGGTCTTGTCGTTCTTGACGGTGATGGTTCCGGTGCCGCTGGCGCTGGTAGTCACGGCAGGCACTTCCTCGCTGCCTGACAATGTGATTTTGCCGTCCGCGGAGGCGACGCCGCTGGCCAGCGCCAACGCAACTACGATTGCTCCGAAACCCAGCGCTTTCTGATTGCTCTCGAGCATGAGACCTCCGCTGCTGTGGCGCGCATACGCCGATCATTGGAAGATATCGGCGCCCCGGTCACGGTGTCAGTCGATTCAGGGAGAAATATCAGTCACAGAACAAAACGGTTCGCACCGACAACGATTGGTTATTCGGTGTTCGACAGGCGCTTTGCGTCCTGCGCGAACGCTCGTGAAATCATCGCGCGGGTGGAGTCGCTCCGGTCGTGTCTCCCGGGCCGCCATCGCCTGGCGTGCCGCCGCTGACGACCTTGCCATCTGGCAGCGTCACGCGGCGCGCATCGATGATCTTGCCGCCGGCCTTCGCCAGGTAGCCGTCGACGATCAGCGTATCGCCGATCTTGATGTCGCTCTTGTTGAAACCCCGACGCGACAGCGCGCCCGGGCCGGCACCTTCGCACGCCCACGTGGCGAGGTTGCCATCCTTGCCGGTCACCTCCAGATGGAAATAGGAATGCGGATTGGTCCATTCCACCTTGACCAGCTTGCCGACCAGGCGGACCGGCTTGGCGGCGTCGTACATGGCGGCGAATGAATGATGGGCCTCGGCGGAGGAAAGTAACAACGAAGCGAGCGCGGCGCTGAGCACGAACGAGTTGCGAAGGTTCATGGGAAATCCGTGGCGATGAATGCGGAGAATGCCTGTTGGAATGTGCGGACAGTCCCGGATCACAGTACCACGCGCGCGCGGGGAGTCGAGATGTTCCATGCGCGGTCACCAGGATGGATCGGCGAAAGTCTCTTTCCGGTAACAAACGCAGCGTTTGTTTATGAGTCAAGTAACGGCGGAACTGCCCTTCCGACGGACGCGAAGAGCGTGCGCATTTGTGTTGTCATTGTCGCCTCAGAGTGCACTCACGAGGATGACGACGATATGTTTGCTTCCCGATGCCGGCCGCTGCTGGCGGCAGTTGTCATATTGCTGACGCAGGCGGGAGTCGCGCAGACATTGCCGCCGTCGGCGGATGTCTTGTTGGGTAAGGAATATCGCGGCCCGAAGGTGGCGACACCGCGCGATGCGCAGGGCAAGCCGCTGTTGACCGGCTATTGGAAGCTGTTGCATGAGCCCGGTAAGCCCGATGGCAATCTCGCCAAGGACGAACCTGGCTTGCGGCTGCCGTATAGCCCGAAGGGCGAGCAGATCCTGCGCGACAATCTCACCCAGGTCGTCGATCCGGAGGCTCGTTGCATCATCACCGGCATTCCGCGTCTGCTGACCAGCGTGCTGCCGTTCGAGATCCTGCACACACCCAAGCGCCTGGGCACGTTTCATCAACTCAGCTGGCATCGCTGGGTGTGGCTCGATGGCCGTCAGCACGAGCAGGACCCGGATCCGGAGTATCTGGGCAATGCCGTGGGACACTGGGAGGGCGACACCCTGGTGATCGACTCCATCGGCTTCCAGGACAGTGCCGACGGCCGGGTCTGGCTGGACGACAACGGCAATCCGCAGAGCGCCACGGCGCGCGTCATCGAACGCTGGTCGCGCCCGGATTTTCATCACTTGAATCTGTCGCTGACTTACATCGACAGCGAGTACTACGCCAAGCCCATCCACTACCAGCGCAGCTGGGTGCTGGGCGCGCCGGGCGAGGGACTGAAAGAGTTCTCGTGCGAATGGAATACGCCGTGGGTCGTCACGCACCTGGAGCCAGGGCCGGGTGTCATCGGTCCGAACGGCAATCGCGGCTACGGGCCGAATGCCCAGGTCGTGCCCGATCTGCCGCTCGGTTCGGTGGACTCATCGCGTGGCACCGCGTACTGGCTGTTCCGTTCCAACAAGCCCAAGCCGTCGGACCTGCCATCGCCGCCGTCGTCCGCCGCCGCACGATAAATTGAGAGTCACGCACATGCCGAACATTCATCGCTGCACCGGTGGCGCGCTGCTCGCGTCACTGTCGTTGCTGGCCAGTGCTCAAACACCGCCGACGAATCCCGCCGATGGCGATCAAACATCGCAACTGATGCGTGGACAAGCCTATACCGGTCCGACGTTACCGACGCCGCGCGGCCTGGACGGAAAGCCCGATCTCAGCGGCTTCTGGCGTCCCTTGAGAGAGCCTGGCAAACCCGGCGGCAACCTGGGCAAGGACGAGCCGAACTTCATTCTGCCGTTCAATGAGGTGGGCAAGCGCGCGCTGGTCTACACACAGAATCACACCGTTGATCCGGAAGCTCAGTGCATTCTTGGTGGTATCCCTCGCCACAACGGCAGCGGCCTGCCGTTCGAGATTCTGCACACGCCGCAGCGGCTCGCCACGACGTACAACTACAACACGTCCCGGCTGGTCACGATCGACCCGAAGTTGAAGCATGGCAAGCAGCTCGAGCCGCTGTACTTCGGCCATCCGATCGCGCACTGGCAGGGCGACACGCTGGTCATCGAGACGCGCGGTCTGAAGGACAGCGCCAAGGATCGCATCTGGCTGGATGAGAACGGCAATCCGACCAGCGATCAGACGAGGGTGATCGAGCGCTGGTCGCGGCCAGACTATCACCACATCAAGTTGGAGATGACCGTCACCGATCCGAAGTACTACACGCGGCCGATCACGTTCAAGCGCACCTGGGTGCGAGCCGATGAAGGCTTGGGGCAAAAGGAATATGCCTGCAACGAGAGCAACTTGTCCGGCGAGCTGATCGGTCCGGGCGCCGGCGTGATCGGACCGGACGGCAACCGGGGATTCGGTTACAGTGAGCCGCTCCCCGACGTACCGCCGGGGCCCGAAGCTTACGAGAACAGTAAAGAATGAAATCGATGCTGAAGCGGGCTTGCCGTCTGTCGTTGGCGGCGGCTGCCCTGTATGGCGTGCAGTCGCATGGGGCGAGCCCCGTCGATGCAGCCGAGGCTAAACGCCTGCACGAGCGGATGCTGGTGCTGGATACGCATCTGGATGCACCCGCCAACTTCGTGAAACCCGGTTGGAATGTCGCGGCTCGACATTCCTTCGACGACGACGGTTCGCAGGTCGATCTGCCGCGCATGATCGAAGGCGGATTGGACGGCGGGTTCTGGGCCATCTACACGGGTCAAGGTCCTCGTACGTCGGAGGGGTTTGCGGCCGCACGCGATACGGCGCTGCTGCGTGCTCTTAGCATTCACGAGGTGGTCGCGCGCAATCCTCAACACTTCGAGTTGGCGCTCACGTCCGCCGATGCGGCGCGCATCGCTGCACAAGGCAAACGAGTGGTGTATCTGAGCATCGAGAACGGTTATCCGCTCGGCCTCGATCCCACGTTGCTGCAAACGTTTTATTCGCTGGGCGTGCGGCTGTTCGGGCCGGTGCACTTCCGCAACAACGACCTCGCGGACTCAGCCACTGACCCAGCGAAGGAGTGGAACGGATTGAGTCCGCTGGGCAAGCGGCTGGTGGTCGAGGCGAATCGGCTCGGCATCGTGCTGGACGCCTCGCATGCCTCCGATGACGTGCTCGACCAACTGATCGAGTTGTCGCGCACGCCGGTAATGCTGTCGCACTCGGGCTGTAAGGCGGTGTTCGACCATCCTCGCAACATCGATGACGATCGGCTCCGCAAGCTGGCAGCGAGCGGCGGCGTGATCCAGATGAACTCGCTGGGGGCCTACTTGAAACGGATTCCGCCGATTCCGCAGCGGGACAAGGCGTTCGCCGAGCTGAGTGCGAAGTACGGTCCCGCCGCAAATCTATCGGCCGATAAGGCGGCAGAGTTGCGTCAGGCGCGTCGTGCCATCGAAAAGCAGTATCCGCTGGAGCGCGCGACCTTCGAGGACTTCATGAACCATCTGCTGCACGCTCTGCGTCTGGTCGGGCCGGACCATGTCGGCATCGGTGCCGATTGGGATGGCGGTGGCGGTGTGATCGGCATGGACGACGTGACCGCGCTTCCGAAGATCACCGCGCGGCTGCTGCAGGAAGGCTATAGCGCTGCGGACATCGAGAAGATCTGGAGCGGCAATGCGCTACGTGTGCTGAAGGCCGCCGAAGATTACGCGCAGCGAGCGGGGACGGAATGACCGGTCGTCATACCGTTTGAAACGACCGGCGATACGTGGCGGGGCTGCTCCGGACAGCCGTCGGCACGGTAACGATAAATAAACCCGCGCACGCATCCTTACGCGCGCGGGCCGCCATCAATCGTTAGAAGCTTGCCGTCAGCGTTGCCTGATAGGTGCGATCCGGACCCGGACGGAACGTGGCCGCACCGGTGGCAACCGTACTGATTGTGCCGAGATAGTCCTTGTTCGTCAGATTGTCGACGTTGAAACGCAGCTTCAGGTCGCGCACGGGCCCCAGATCCAATCCTTCGCCGCCGAGATCCACATAGGCGTTATAGATCGTGTAGCCGCCGATCTGCTCCGCATTCACGTAGTTGCTGAAGCGGCTGCTCAGGTAGCGCGCCGACAAGTTCACGATGATCCACGACGACGGCTCGAACGTCACGCCGGATTGCAGCACGTATTTCGCATTGTCCGGCAGGCGATTGCCCTTGATAGGCAGGGTGCTCAGCGTGCCGCCGGTGTTGAGGTTGGTGGTGGCGTAGTCGTCCTGAAACTCGGCGACGTTGTAGGTGAGGTTGGCATTGAAATACACCTTCTCCTGCAACAGGTGCGGCTTCCAGACGCCGCTCAGCTCGGCACCGTAGGCCTCCACGTCGCCCACGTTCGCATAGAAAGTCTCGGTTCGGCCGCCCCCGCCGGGCACCGCGGCGCTATACGCCTGCAGGAAGTTTTCAAATGACGTTCGATACAGCGCCAGGGCGGCGTTGAAGGTCGGCCGATTGGTGCGATAGCCGATCTCTATATTCTTCGACGTCTCCGCGTCCAGACTCTGGATGACCAATGGATTGTCCGGGCCGGCGAATACGTCGTCGGCGCCACGAGGCAGCGCCAGGTTCTCGGAGTAGGACGCGAACAACTGATCTGTGGCATTCACAGAGAACACCGCCCCGATCTGCGGCAGGAACGCGTCGTCCCAGCTGTCGGTGATGCGGGCGCGTCGTCGGGCGATGTAATCGGCGGCGTTGCGGAAGCCTTCGATCTCATAATCGAGATTCAGCGCCTTGAAGCCGAGCTCGAGTTGCAGCCGCTCGCCGAGCAGCGACACGGTGTCTTTGACGAAGAGCTGTAGCGAGTTGCGCTGTGAGGTGTGGTCGCGTTGCAAATGAACGGGCTCGTGCAGCAGCGGCTCGCCGGCGGGATTGCCGCCCACCTGGTTATATCGGGCCTGCGTGCGGTGATACTCATCGACTTCGTACCACGCGCCAACTTGCAGCGTGTGAATGCCCCGCTCGTATTCCAGCCTGGTGCTGATGCCGCGCCGATCGCCCGCGATGGTCGACAGTCCATACTGCAACCCGCGCGGCGCAACCAGGCCGGGCACGAAAGCGGCCTCGGAGTTGTAACGGGCGATGGAAGTGGAATACGCCTCGGGCGACACGCCGTAGCCATCCTTGTCTTCGTAGTAAATCGCTGTCGTCAGTCGCAAGCTGTCGGAAATCTGCACCCGATCGGTCAGCCCGAACAAATAGTCGGTGCGCTGATTGATGGCCTGCTGATAGTACTGGTTGTACGCAGTGTTGGAGTAGGGGATGCCAGCGACGCTGACCGGCAAGTCCGGCACATAACCAAGATACGCGAAGTATCGGCCGCTGCGGCCAAACAGATCGTTGGCCGCGCCCGCGTACTGAGCTTTGCTGATAGCGGGCGTGTCGTAGTCGAAGAAGTCGTTGTACACGCCCTGCAATGTGAGATCGTGAGTCTCGCTGAACCGATAGCGCAGTTTTGCTTCGATGTGCTCACGGTCGATCGAGCCCGGGCCGCGCCACAGGTCGCCGTCGATCTTTGAGCGGCTCAAGTAGCCGGAGAAGCCGCCGAGGTCGCCGCTCTCCACTTTGATGAAGGAGCGTCGCAGGTTGTCGCTGCCGATGGTTTGCGCGAGCGTGACGCCGAATTCGGCGGCGGGATCGACGCTCAAGTACTGAACGATGGGACCCAGCGAGGCATAGCTGGCCTTGGAAACGTCGCCAGCGCCTTGCGAGGCGGCAACTCGCCCCAGGTTCTCGTTGTCGACATAACGGAAGATCGGGCTGCCGCCGAACTGGTCGGAGCGTCCCATGGGAATCTCATCCAGCAGGAAGCCGATTTGCTGAAAGTTGAAGGCACGCACGAACACGGAGTTGCCGAACTCGTACAGGCCCAGCGCATCGTTTGCCTGCACGTTGAAGCCGGGGAGCGACTCCAGCATTTTCAAGCCGGAGATCCCGGAAGGAGCGGAGAGCAGAGCCTCGCGCGTAACGGAGATCGTGTTGCTGATGGAATCCGTGCCGATTGCGGCCGACGCCTCGGAGATTCGACGCCCGGTCACGACGACCTGTTCGACATCTTCGGCGGCCAGGCTGGCCGTATTGGCGATGCCAAGCAACAGCGCGCCGCTGATGAGGCGCGCAACGAAACGATCGATCACGAAGACTCCCCAGTCGAATGCCAGAAGAAAATTTGTCAGCAAACATTGGTGGCTGGCAGGGGAGATGTCCAACCACCGATGGTTATATGCGCGGAGTGTGACGTTATGTGACTGGCCCATGACGTGGAACGCGGGATTGCTGACCAGATGCAGACCGCGGAGGTAGAGATCCAAGGCGCTGAGCCTCTATGCGCGCCGGCATCTGGAGTAATCACTAGCTCGGGCTATTCGAGAATGGCCCCGCGGGCCGCTGAGCTCACATATTTGCGATAACGCTGGAGAAATCCCGTCGGCGTTTCTTTCTCGACGGGTGTCACGGCGGCCAGGCGGCTCGCGAGCGTTTCGGCCGGCACGTCCAGATGCAGTTGTCGTTGCGATACATCGATGAGCACGCGATCGCCATTCATCACGGCGGCAATAGGGCCGCCCGCTGACGCTTCGGGCGTGATATGTCCCACGCAGGGACCCGATGTGCCGCCAGAGAAGCGGCCGTCGGTGACCAGTGCGGCGCTGATCCGGAATGCCTTCAGCATCGAGGTGACGCCAAGCATCTCAGGCATGCCGGGTGCGCCGCGTGGGCCGAGATAGCGCATCACGACCACGTCGCCGTGTTTTACCGCGCCGGACTTGATGCCCTCGATCGCGCTCTCTTCGGAGTCGAAGCACACCGCGGGACCTTCGAAACGCAGCAGTTCCGGTTTGACGCCAGCCTGCTTGATGACTGAACCCTCCGGCGCGAGATTGCCCTTCAGGATCGCAAGGCCGCCGTCCGCTCGAAACGGTTTGTCTCGTGGCGGAATGACTTTCGAGTTGGTGACGCGAGCCTGCTCCACGACGTTTGCCAGTGGGGTCCCCATGACTGTCAGGCAGGTCAAGTCCAGGTCTTGCTGCATCATCTTCAGCACCGCGGGCATGCCGCCCGCTGCCCAGACGTCCGTGAGCCCCCAGGGTCCGTTGGGGGCCACTGCCAGCAGTGTTGGAATCTTTCGGCTGTACTCGTCGAACACGCTGAGCGGCAGCTCGAACCCGGCGCTGTGGGCGATCGCGGGGAGATGCAGCGTGGCGTTGGTGGAGCCGCCGATCGCCATGTTCATGGCGACCGCGTTGAGGATCGCCGGCCGGGTGAGCACGCGCCGGAAAGTCAGGCCCTCGTTGACCATGGCAACGATGCGCTGTCCGGTGAGTCGTGCGTATTTGAGCTTGTCGGAGTGATAGGCGGGTACATTGGACGACCCCGGGATGCAGATCCCCATCGCCTCGGCGAGGCATTGGAACGTATTTGCGGTGCCCATGATTTCGCATGCGCCGCACGTTCCGCACTGGACCGTTGCGACCCGGGTGTCACGACTTTCGTAGTCGTCGGGCTCGATGCTGCCCTTGAAGTCGCTGCGATGGCGCACGTCATAGAGGTTGGGGCCGCCGGCCAGGTAGATGGCCGGAAGGTCCAGACGCGCGGCCGCCATCATCATGGCCGGGTTGATCTTGTCGCAGCTCGCAATCAGCACGAGCCCGTCGAACCGCTGCGAACGAACGTGGGTCTCCACGATATCGGCGATCAGGTCTCGCTGTGCGAGGACATAGCGCATCCCGTCGTGGCCCATCGCCATGCCGTCACAAGGTGCCGGCACGTTGAATTCGACGACCTGGCCGCCGGCCATCAGCACGCCTTCCTTCACTTTCTCGCCGAGTGTGCGCAAGTGAGTGTGTCCGGCGGTGAACTCGGAGTGCGAGTTGGCAATTGCGATCAACGGCTGACGCTTCAGGCCCGCAACGTCGGTCCCCAGGGCTTGGAACAGGCCGCCTCGGAACACGTCCATCAGCGGATTGCCGCTCTCGGTCAACACTTTGCTCTTGTCTTTGCCTGCCACGAAGCATCTCCAGAACTTCTTGTCCTGTTCACCTTAACTGTCGCAGGCGGGTTGGCCTGTCACGTAAGTGACAGGCGAGCGCGCGCGCAAGCCTCAAGCTGTGGTCATCACGTTGAGGTGCTGAAGACGATGGCTGAAACACTGAAAGCGCGTATGCAGGCGGGCGAGACCGTGCTCGGCTTGCTCAACCCTTACGGCGATCCAAACCAGGCCGAGCTGCTGGCCATGAGCGGCTGGGACTTCATCATCTTCGACGCTGAGCACGGCAGCCTCGGCCCACGCGAGGTGCAGGACTTAGTGCGGGCCTGCGAGCGGCGCGGTTGCACGCCGCTCGTTCGTACTCCGGGTCGCGAGCCTCACATGGTCAATCGCTTTCTCGACGCAGGATCCCGAGGGATCATGGCGCCGATGATCAACGATGCGGCGGGCGCGGCCGAACTGGTCAGGGCGGTCAAATATCCGCCGCTCGGCGCACGCGGACTGGCGCCGACGCGCGCTGCGAGCTTCGGTCTTGCCGGCACGCTGTCGGCGTACATCGAAAGCGCCAACAGCGAGACGCTCGTGATCGCTCAGATCGAAACCGCCGAGGCGGTGGATCGAGTGCAGGAAATCCTCGCCTGCGATCAGGTGGACGTCGTGTTCATCGGTCCCGCCGATCTCTCGACCAGCCTGGGGCACTGCATGGATTTGAAACATCCCAAGGTGATCGGGGCCATACAGAACGTGGCCCGTGCCGTTGCGGGCAGTGGTAAGCACCTCGGCATACTGATCGCGCAGCCTGAGCAAGCGGCGATGGCTCGCAGCCTCGGCGCACGATTCATCGCCTGTTACATGGATTCAGTGCTGGTGGGCGGCTGCAGAGGTTTCGTGAATGCGGCGCGAGGGGCGAACGCGAGTCAGGGCTGATCCGGTCTTCGGCCTCAGTGCGGCGACGGCGGCATCAACGTCGATGCGTGGCGAGCGGTTGGCGGGCCAGCAGATGATGCCGGCGCGTTGCAGATCTCGTACGGCCATATTCACGCGCTGGCGGGATGCTCCCACCCATTTCGCCAGCTCGCCCTGGCTGAGCCGCAGCTCGATCTCGACAGTCTCTCCCACGGCGCGGCCGCAGGTGCCGGCCAGGATGAGCAAGCGGCGCAGCAGCCGCTCGCTCAGCGAAAACTGTCGTTGCTCCGTCAACAGCGCCACGGTCTGTCCCAGGCGCCGGGCGACGAACTCGAGCAGGCGATCGGACACTTCAGGATGAGTCTTGCGCAGCTGCTCGAAACAGCCTCGACCCAGGGTGCCCAGGCGTACGGCCCCGCATGCCCGGGCTCCGGTCTGGCGCGGCTCGCCGTGTGCGAGGCTTTGTTCCCCGATGCAGTCGCCGGGACCGAAGATCGCGATCAATGTTTCTTCGCCGTCCGCCGAAAGCCGCACGACCGCCACATGTCCATTCATGATCTCGAACAGCGCCGTCCCAGGTTCACCCTGGCGATAGATGTTCGTGCCATGCGAGACATCGCGCGTGGTCATCGCTTGCCGCACGGCGGAGCGCGCTACGGGCGACAGCAGCTCGATCCAATTCACGACCGCTTGTCCTTGCGGCGAGGTGCGGTCGATTTCTTGGGAAGGCCGCTGTCGGTCGGAAGCAGTCGTTCGAGGATTCCCGGCAGCATCTGCGCGGGAACTGCATCCGGGTCCGTGAGTCGCTCGAGGGCCAGACCGTTGGCGAGTGCGAACACCACAGTCGCCGCTGCCTCGGGCGGTAGCGAAAGATCGGGACCGAATGCGGCGGCAATTGCACGGCGCAGACGTTGTCGTAGCGCGCCGAGCTTGCCGCGCAGCTGCGGATCGCGCAGCGCATGGATCCAGAATTCCAACAGCATGGGCGTCCAGTCCGGCTCGCGATCCATGAGCTCGGTCAGCGCAGCGCCCAACGCGCGAGCCTGTTCTCGGCCGGGGCGGGCGTCGAGTGCAATGCTGGCCACGTAAGCCGCGCGGCGCTCGACTCGGTCTGCGATCAGCTCGAGAAAAATTTCGTCTTTGTTGGCGAAGCTGGAATAGACCGCGCCCTTGGTAAAGCCCGCGCGATCCGCGATTTCCTCCACAGTGGCCGGCTGAAAGCCGCGCTCGCGAAAGACTTGTTCAGCCGCCGTGAGAATGACACTACGCGTCTCCTCTCGAGTGGGGCGGACACGCGGACGACGGCGGCCCGTGACGGTGTTCTGTCTCAAAGTCGCTCTCCTGAAAGCACGCCGTGAGCATAGCGGTCGGCGGGCCACACCGCCAACTCGATACGCGGCGTATTGACAATTCGATACGCAGCGTATCGAATAGCCAGCAACAGGTACGGTGCTAGGAGGCGGGGGATGTCCGAAACAAAGAAGGTCAGGGCGAGATTTGCGGCAATGGTCGACGGCACGCTCGACGACTGGAAAATCATCGGACGCGAAGCCGAGGTGTTTGGGCGACAGCTGCCCGATCGGCTGCTCGATCACATGCGGCTGTTGGGAGGAGACTCGGGCGGCTACGCCGTGGACCGTCTCGAGCACTGTCTGCAGACTGCCACGCGCGCTTTGCGTGACGGGCGCACCGAAGAGTATGTCGTTTGCGCTTTGCTACATGACATCGGCGACACGCTGGGGCCGCGCAACCACGCCGACGTAGCTGCCGCCATCTTGCAGCCGTTCGTATCGGGGCAAAACCACTGGATGGTGGAGAAGCACGCGATCTTCCAGGGCTATTACTTTTTCCACTTCGGCGGGCTCGACCGCAACATGCGCGATCGGTTTCGTGGCCACGAATGGTTCGACTACACGGCCGAGTTTTGTCACCTATATGACCAGACGTCGTTCGATCCTGAGTACGACAGCCTGCCGCTCGATGCCTTCGAGCCGATGCTGCGGCGGATTTTCGAGCGGCCGGTTCGGTCGATCTACCTGCCTGGCTGATAGAGCGATGTGACCAACGATTGATCACGAAGCGGCCGCAATGAGCCGCAACACACACGGGGGATATCCATGCATTACGCTCGACAGCGGAACGGGGCGCTCTTGTGCGCACTCATCGCAACGACCGGCACGCCTGTGCTGGCAGAAGACGTCAATGTCGAATCGGATAGCGGCGGCAGAGCGGTGGAGGAGATCATCGTCACCGCGCAGAAGCGCGAGCAGAACTTGCAGGACGTGCCCATTGTGATTACGGCGCTGTCCGCGGGACTGCTGCGAGATGCGGGCGTGCGCGATCTGAGGGATCTAGCCGTGCTCGCGCCAGGCTTGCAAGTGATCTCCACGTCGAGCGAAGCCACCAGCACTGCGCGTCTGCGGAATATCGGCACAGCCGGCGAGAACCCCGGACTCGAGTCGTCCGTCGGCATGGAGATCGATGGCGTCTATCGTCCTCGCACCGGCATCGGCCTCGGCGATCTAGGCGAGCTGGAGCGCGTCGAAGTGCTGAAAGGCCCGCAGGGCACGCTGTTCGGCAAGAACAACTCTGCCGGCGTGATCCGAGTCATGACCAAGCGACCGGAGTTCACCTTCGGCGGACAGGCCGAGGCGACCTTCGGCAACTATGGCGCCGCCTACGGCGCGGTTTCAGCCACTGGTCCGCTCATCGCCGATCAGCTGGCCGGAAGAATCTATCTCGTAGGCGCGGAGCGCGACGGATTCTATGACGTGCGCGTTGGCGAGGGGCCACGCACGGCGCGTGAAGATCAGACGCAGAATCTTCGAGGCGTCCGCGGCCAGCTGCTCTTTACGCCGACCGACAACCTCGACATACGAATGATCGCCGACTTCAGCGAGCGCGATGAGTTCTGCTGTGTCGCTGTCCAGCAGACAACCGGCCCCGCTGCGGGGCTGATCGATGCTTTGGCAACGGATGAAGGCGTGATGCGCCCGGCGGCTCCCTTCGAGCGCGTCGCCTACGCCAATCGCAACACGCAGCAGGAGATAGAAGATAAGGGAGTGTCCGTTGAGTTGAACTGGACGACGCCGTGGCTGGGGCAGGCGGCGCTCACATCGATCACCGCGGTTCGCGATTGGCAGGTGATCAACGGCGAAGATTCGGATTTCACATCCGCGGACATCTGGTATCGCGAGGCCGACGATCGCAACGGCTACCGCTTCCGCCAGCTGACTCAGGAACTGCGTCTGGCGGGAACGGCGGGGCGCATCGACTGGCTCGTCGGCGGGTTTTATGCAGGCGAGGATCTCGACCGCAATGCCACGCAATACTACGGTCCGGACTATGAGCCGTATTTGGGGTTGTTGCTCTCGAACGGCGCGCGCGCTGACTTCGTTTCGATTCTGACGGGCCGGCCTTTCGGCACCAACTTCTCGGGTTTGAATACCGAATCGCACTATCGGCAGACATCGCGCTCGACGGCGCTGTTCACGAATCAAACACTGCACGCGACCGACCGGCTCTCATTGTCGTTGGGTCTGCGCTATACCCAGGAAGAGAAGAAACTCGACACGTATTATTTCAACGGCTCCAGCCCGGCATGTCAGGCGGCGCTCGGGCGCACGGCGATCATCGCCGGGATCGTGGGTGCGGCCAACGTTCCGGAGGTGCTCGGGACGATCTGCCTGCCATGGGCCGACGCTTCGTTCGACGGCATGGTCACGCAGCAGAAGCGCAGCGAGGACGAATGGAGTGGTGAGATCAAAGCCAGCTATCGCTTCGCTGACAGCCTGATGGTCTACGGCGGTTACGCGCGCGGCTATAAGGCTGGCGGTTTCAACCTCGATCGCTCTCGCATCGCCATTGGCGTACCGGATCCGGACACCAGCTTCGGCGCCGAGATCGTCGATTCCTATGAGGTGGGCGCCAAGGCCACGCTGATGGATGAGCAACTGCTGCTGAACGCCGCGCTGTTCGACGAGCAATTCACGGGCTATCAGTACAACCTGTTCACCGGGATCGGGTTCATCGTTACCGGCATTCCCGACGTTCGTTCGCGCGGCGCCGAGATGGACTTTCTCTGGAGAAGTCCGGTCGGCGGGCTGAGTTTGCAGGGCGGCGTGACCTACGCCGAAGCGAAGTATGGAAACTTCACGCCACCGCAGGGGCTGTCGAACGCGATCGTGGGATCGCAACTTCCCAACGCGCCGCATTGGTCGGGCTCGCTGGCAGCAACGTACCGGCATCCCATAGGCGGCGGATTGGAATTGCGGACCAACGTCAGCGCTCGCTACAACTCGCGTCATGCGATGAGCGCTACTGATCTCACTCGCGTGCAAGACGAACTGACGGTGATCAACGCGCGCATCGGCGTAGGTCCCGAGAGTGAGCGGTGGGCCGTGGAGCTCTGGGCGCAGAACCTCACGGACGCTGAGTACTACCAGTCGATGTTCGACGGACCACTACAACCAGGCACGACCGCCGCGTTCCTGGGAGCGCCGCGCACCTGGGGTGCGACATTGAGGATTGCATTTTGAGTGCACAGGCCAAGATCGTTTCCGAACAGACCGCCGACACGCGTCCTGCAGGGGCGGCACACCCGGAGCGGCGGCTTTCCAGCTGGCTGCTCATGGCGTTCGCCGCTCCGTGCATTCCGATCGCAGCGCTCGGCTTGCCGATATCGTTGTACATCCCGCAGTTCTACGCGGGGCCGATGGGACTCGGTCTGGGCGCGGTCGGCACGATCTTCATGCTGGCCCGTTTGTGGGACATGGTGACCGATCCGTTGATGGGCTTCGTGTCCGATCACTATCCGACGCGCTGGGGGCGGCGGCGGCCCTGGCTGGTGATCTCGACGCCGCTCATCTGTATTTCGACGTGGTTCGTGTTTCTGCCGCAGGCACCGGTCACGACCGGCTATCTGCTGTTCTGGATTTTCGTTCTCTACCTCGGCTGGACCATGCTGACCATTCCGCATCTGTCGTGGGGAGCGGAGCTGTCCGGCGATTACTATCAACGCTCTCGCGTGCATGGCTTTAGAGAGGCGGGCGAGATCATCGGCGTGCCGCTCGTGCTCGCCATTCCTGCGGTCATCGAGCAGTTTTCGACGGGGGATTTTCAAACGATCCGCGTGGCGTCCATGGGACTGTTCATCATCGTGCTGCTGCCGATTGCGGTTGCTATCAATGTTTGGAGCGTGAAGGAACGGCCGGCTCGGCCGCAGCCGAAGCTGTCTTTCAAGGATGCATTGGGCAGTCTCGCTGAGAACCGTCCCTTGCGCACGCTGGTGATCGCCGACGCGATCAGCGGCTCGGCCGGCTCCGCGCTCGGCGCACTGTTCGTCTACGTCGCGACGCATGTATGGGGCCTGGGCAGCTCCGCCAGTCTGCTCATGCTGATTTATTTCATTGCGGGTCTGGGTTTCGTGCCGCTGGTGGTTCGGGCCAGCCGTCGTTTCGGTAAGCACCGCACGCTGGTCGGCTGTTGCGCCTTCTATGTCGTGGCACCGCCTCTGACGCTGCTCATTCCTCAAGGCAACATGCTGGCTGCGGCTGGCTTGATGGTGCTGTTGGGCGTGAACGTCGGCGGTGCGGGTGTCCTGTTCCGTTCGATCATGGCGGATGTCGCCGATCTGGACGAGCTGAGCACCGGTCGGCAGCGCACGGGCGTGCTCTATTCGTTCATGGCGCTGACCCGCAAGGGTTCCGGTGCGCTCGCCGTTGGTGCGACGTTCTGGGCGTTGCAATGGATGGGCTTCGATCCGGCCGGCGACAACTCCGCCGCAGCTCGCAATCTCGCATTGTTGTTCGCGACGGTGCCGATGGTCTGCAACCTTGCGGTCATGGCACTGATGTGGCGCTTTCCGATCGGCGCCGAACAGCAACTGGAGCTACGCCAGCGCCTGGAACGCGCTCGAAGCCGAGGCGAGCACCGAAAGTGTGCCGAGTCCCCTCAGCTGCCTGTTGACTGATCCACCTGCCGAGCTTTCTTGTGAGGCAGGTCAACGACCCTGGCAGGTCGCTCGCGTGAGACTCTGACGTTCACGTGCAGGCGAAGTCGGGGTCACGGCGTCATGGAAAAGATTGGAGCTCATTCCACAATCAGGTGGAGAGCGAATTCGTCACGCCGTCATCGCTTGCTGGCAGCGGTAATGCCGCTGGCATTGACGCTGTCGTTCTCCTGCTCGCCGGACGCCTTCGCCCAGTCCATCGTTGTCACAGGCGACACGGATCCAACGCTGCCGGCCGATGGTGTTCTCGCCAGTGACTTGTTTATCGGCGACACAGCGACCGGTTCGCTCAGCATCCTCGATGGTGCGTCCGTGTCGAATTGGAACGCAGTCCTGGGCAATCAAGCTGGCGGCGACGGCACCGTCACGGTGGGCGGCACAGCTCCGGACGGCACTGCGTCTACCTGGAACAACTCTGGATATCTGGAGGTCGGATTCGACGGGCGCGGTACGCTGACCATCGAAAACGGCGGCGTAGTCACCAGCGCGTCAGGCTATGTCGGCGGTCCGTCCAGCGGCGCAGTCGAGGTGACGGGTACCGGATCGTCGTGGACCAATGATGCCGAGCTCGTCATCGGCAATTCCGGCCAAGGAACGCTGACGATCGCCAATGGCGGCAGCGTGTTCAACGGCCAAGCCATCATCGGCCAGGGCAGTACCGGTGAGGGTGAGGTAATCGTGACGGGCGAGGGCTCCAGTTGGAGCAACTCCGACCGGGTGACGATTGGAAACTCTGGCACCGGCAAACTGCGCCTCGAAGATGGAGCCACCCTGACCAGCGTCGGTGGCATCCTTGGCAGTGGCAACGCGGGCGAGGCGATCGTCACTGGCGGAGCGACCTGGACGAATACCGCCTACCTCGACGTCGGCAGCTATGCGGCCGGTACGCTGACCATCGAAGACGGGGGCGCCGTCTCCAGTGCATGGAGTTATATCGGTGCCGGTGCCTCGTCCACCGGCGTCGTCACGGTGACGGGCGCAGGCTCCTCATGGGTCAACGACAGCAGCATCACGATTGCCAATTTCGGCACCGGCACACTGACCATCGCCGATGGTGGTCACGTTCGCTCCGGAGGGCTTGCTCTCGCTCTGGATGCTGCCAGCAGCGGCACCTTGACCTTGAGCGGTTCAGCAACGGCTCGATCGGTGCTGGAAGTGACGCAGATTGGCGCCGGAGCGGGCAGCGTCGACTTCACCATCGATGGCGGAATTCTGCGTTCGCTCGCGTCCAGCTCCGATTTCACGAGCGGTTTCGAGGGGCGTGAGATCACGATCGGTGCGAACGGCGCGATCATCGACACGGACCAGTTCGATATCCGGGTCAGCGCAGATCTGGTCGGCGGTGGCAGCTTGGAGAAGATCGGCTCAGGTTCGCTGACGTTGACTGGCGCGGGCTCCGAAGTCGGTACGCTCAACGTGCAGGCGGGCACACTCGAGATAGCTGCTGGCGCCAGTTTCGCGGCACAGACAATCGACGTGGCAGCAGGCACGACCGTGCGCAATGCCGGAACGTTCGGCGGAACCGCACTGGCGGATGTGGTGACAGTCAACGGCACGATGGCTGGCCGTGTGGAAATGTTCGATGGCGACGATCGCGTGGTGATCGCCGATGGCGCCGATATCTCTGCGGCGCATTTCGACGGCGGTGCCGGTGTCGATACGATGGAGCTGACGCATGGCGCGGCGCTGACGATCGACGACTCGTTCGCAACGAACTTCGAGCATTTGCTCAAACATGGCAACGGCGCGCTCACGTTCGACGGCGCAATCAACGGTTTCAGCGACAGCATTACGATCGCCGCTGGATCGGCGCATCTATCGAATGCTGTGCTTCACACCAATCACCTGCAGGTTTCGGCCGGTACGACGCTGACGGGCGTCGGTTCGATTTCCGGTGCTCTTACCAACGACGGCGTGCTGTCCGCGGGCAACAGTCCGGGCACGATCCAGGTCGGCGGCAACTTCACCCAGAGCGCGAGCGGTACGCTCGTCTCAGAGATCCAGCGCAATGGCAATGATCTCATCGACATCGCGGGGACTGCGACGCTGGCGGGCACGCATCGAGTGCAGATCGACTACGGCCTGTATCTGGATGGAACGACGCAGACTGTGTTGCAGGCAGCGGGTGGTGTGAGCGGCTCATTCGAGAACGTCACGATCAATCCCAGTGCGCTCATGACCGCGACTCATCAGATAGGCGCCAACGATGTGACAGTGAGCTTCGAGCGTCAGGCCACGACTACTGTGACGACACCCGGGACCGACCGCGACCGATTCGCTACATGGCTCGACGATCAAATCACGGGCGGCACACTTACGCCGGAGCTGAGCGCGTACATCGATACGCTGCTGCAGCAGCCCACGGCCGAAGAAGCAGAAAATCTGCTCGGCGAGCTTGCGGAACCGGCAGCAAGCGTCGTCCAGGACAGCGTTTCGACGTTGGGCGCTGGATTCGCGAGCGCGGTGTTCGACCGCTTCGCCAATGACAGCGCGAGCTGTATCGACGTCGATGAGAAGGGCGCTGCCCGCAACTGCGGCTGGGTCCGTGGCCTCAGACAGTGGGGCGATGTCGATGGCGATCGTTTCGGGCCGCGCTATGACCGGACCACGGATGGCGTGCAGATCGGCGTCGACCACTCCACGTCATCGTCATGGACGTTCGGTATCAGCGCCGGATATGCCGATACGAATACACATGACGTGCACGGCGGACGCAATGCGTTGCGCTCGACGTTGGGCGGCGTGTACACGAACTATACGGGCGAGCGCATCAACTTCGGTGCCGTGGCGATGTATGCGAGCCATGAGAACCGCACCACGCGAAATTCCACCATCAGAACAGACGTGCGCCAGGCACGCGCCGAATTCGATTACGACAGCTTGGGTGTCGGGTTGCGAGTCGACTATCGCCTGACCGGTACCGATCGCGCGATGGTGCGGCCGTTCGTGGAAGCGTTCTACGATCGTATCGATGCTGTGTCGTTCGCCGAGCAAGGCGCTGCGGCCGGTAATCTCAGCGTACACATGCATGAGCGAGAAGGACTACGCGGCACCGTCGGCGTCCAAGTTGCGGACGACTACGTTGGGTATGGTCTGGTGTTCCGCCCGATGCTCGAAGTAGGCATCGTGCATCAGTTCCTGGATACGCAGTCGGCGCTCGATTTGTATCCTTTCGCCGGCGCTTCCGCATTTCGCGCTTACAGCGTGCAGCAGGATCGCACCTCGTATCGCGCGAACGCCTCGCTAGGCATTTCGCTGGGCACGAATTCGATGCTGTCGTTCGGTTATGGTGGGGAGGTTGCGGCCCATCGCTCCCAGCAGGGCATCAATCTGGGCTTCAGGGTCGTGTGGTAGGAGCCGCCCTCGGTGAGTTGCGAGATCAGCTTGGGATAGAGCGATCGGTGATCGAGCAACCATTGCAGCGACGCATTGGCCACTCGCGCTGGAGCAGGCGGCATTTCCGGAAAACGCGACTCAACCGTCTAAACTGGATGAGGAGCGTTCCGCTGCGAGTCAGCGGTGTCATGAGTGAATGAGTCGACAGCCTGACGAGGTCCATAGAATCGATGAGCGACCGGAGCCAAGCCCCGCGGGGACCGGCTCGGATCTCGCTCGCTTGTTCGAAGAGCACAACGCAGCGCTGATTGCACTACTGCGCGCCAAGCTGCGTTCCAATCAGGAGGCCCGCGACGTTGCTCAGGAGGCCTACGTGCGCCTGCTGCAACTGGATCGGCTCGGTACCGTGAGCTACTTGCGGACCTATCTTTTCCGAACTGCGCTCAATATCGCCACCGATCGCTTGCGTAGCGCTTCGGTGCGAGTTGCCGCACACCGCGACCCGATCTTCGATCCGCGTGTCGATGAGATCTCGCCCGATCGACTGGCGCTCGCGGAGGATGAGCTGCGCGTGATCGCGGCCGCGCTGGAGTCTTTGCCAGCGAAGCCGCGCTATGCGTTCTTACTACATCGCTTTGCCGATCTCGACATCGACGAAGTCGCCGGACGACTGGGGGTCACGGAGCGGATGGTCCGGAACTACATATTGCAGGGCATGCTGTGCTGTCGAGCGGCACTGGATAACGCCAGGAAGCGGCAAGCAGAGACAGGAGGTTCAACGTCATGACGGGTTTGCATGAGATATCGACGGAGCTGCTCGAAGAGGCCGGAGATTGGTTCTTGCGCGTACGCTCTCGCAAAGCGGATTCAGAGCTGCACGCTGCCTGGCTGCACTGGATTGAGGCAGATCCCGCGCATCGAGAGGCGTTCGCGGCAGTGCAGACGATATGGGATGCGGTCGGGCAGGTGGATCCGCCGCCCTGGCCGCGGCCCGAAGAGCTGGCAGGACTTGCGGCTATCGATGCGTCAGTGCCGCCAGCACCTCGCAACACGCAACGGCGCTTTCATGCGAATAGACGGCGATTGGGCTCATGGGCGCTCGCTGCCGGTTTGGCGACATGCTTTATTGCGCTGTTGGTCGCGCGCGTCGATCTGACGGAGTGGCTTACCGGCGGCGCTCAGCGCATCGCGACCGCTCGCGGGGAGCAGCAATCGGCAGTGCTGTCGGATGGCTCTCGTATCGAGCTGGGTGGGCTCACTGGTGTCGAAGTGCAGTTCTCGTCCGAACGGCGGCTGGTGATTGCCGATGAAGGCGAGGTGTTCTATCGGATCGAACATGATCCGTCGCGACCTTTTGTCGTCCAGGCGGGGCCTGTCAGCGTCAAGGCGATCGGCACGGCCTTCTCGGTGCGCCGCGAGGCAGGGACGGTTTCAGTGGTGGTGACTGAAGGTGTTGTCGAAGTCAACACGCTGTCCCAGAAAGGGGCCGCTACTACCGGGTCAGTGTCGCGGGTGCAGGCCGGTGAACGTATTCGCTTCGATCACGGACAACTGCAAGCGGCACCGCAAGCCGTTCACACCGACCACGATGTCGTGTGGCGGCGTGGTCGCCTGCGCTTCGAGGAAGAGCCGTTGCGAGTGGTCGTGGCGAGCCTGAATCGGTACACGACCAGGCCCATCGTTCTTGGCGATCCCAGCCTGCAAGAGCTGCGCTTCACCGGCACCGTCTTCGACGACAGCGTCGAGGATTGGCTCATGGGAGTGCAAGTGATCTTCAAAGTGACGGTGGATGACTCTCATCCGGATCGAGTCGTTATTCAAGCGCGCAGGTAGCCGTCGTTCCGGAAGATTTCCAGAATATCTGCATCACACGTCTAAACAGCAGGGAGGCGATGCGCGGCACCGCGCTCGCTCGACAAACAAACAGACGTGGGGTGATATGACAACGAATTTCCGTGCCAGCGTATTCGCCATCGGCGCACTGGTAGGTACCTCTATAACTGCCAGCGCGGCAGAGCTGCAGACAACGTACACCTTCTCGATCCCGTCGCAGTCCATGTCGGCGGCGCTGCTGACATTCGCTGAACAGGCGAAGATACAAGTCATGACGGCGAGCGCGGATCTCACCGGTCTCACGTCTCCTGGCGTTTCGGGCGAGCACACGGTGAGTGAGGCGTTGCAGGCGCTGCTGCAGGGAAGCGGCTTGAGATTTCGGGTGATCTCCGCCGATGCGGTGGCGGTGGAGCCCTTGGCACCTCGCGCGGATGCCAACGATGGGACCCGCACCATCAGAGGTGTTCCGGAAATTCTGGTGACCGGCTCGCGCGTGCTCAACATGGACATTCGGCGCGATCGCGACGATCCGCAGCCGTACAGCATTTTCGATCAAGCCCAGATCGAGCATTCGGGCGCGGCCAGTGTTGAGGATTTCCTCAAGATGCGTCTGACGATGAATTCGCAGGCGACCACGATGAGTCAGCAGACGGCCGCTGCTTTCTCCAACAATTCGAGCATCAACCTGCGCGGCCTGGGTGCCAGCCAGACATTGATTCTGATCGACGGGCGCAGGCAGCCGAGCTTTCCGAACTTTGGCAACGCTGCGCAGGCCGATCTCAACGGTATTCCGCTGGCGGCCATCGAGCGCATCGAAGTGCTGCCAACCACAGCGTCGGGCATCTATGGCGGCAGTGCCACAGGCGGTGTCGTCAACGTCGTGATGCGTCGGGACTATGAAGGCGCCGAGGTCAACGTGAGATACGAGGACTCGGTGCGCGGCGACGCGCCCAATCAGCGAGTGGATCTGGCCGCCGGCATCAATCTATTCGGCGGCAAGACCAACGTGATGCTTGCGGGCAGTTATATGGAAGGCGAGCAACCGAAATACGGCGATCGCAACTTCTGGCAGCGCGGCCGGCGCAACGTTCTGGCCAACAGCGGCAACGATTATCGCGCGCTTGAATTGATCGGCGACCCGCCGCTGGGGGCAACACCCAACATCCGCAGCATCACCGGCGAGAATCTGGTGCTAGACAATGGCACGCCGCTCGGCTCGGCGATCACGCATGTGCCGGCCGGCTACACCGGTCTTGCCTCTGGCGACGGCGGGGCGGCGCTGGTGGCACAAGCGGGTACTTACAACATCCAACCCTCGAACACGGCACAGACCGTCGGCGGCAGCAGGGCGCAATTGGGACAGGATCCGCAGCTGAAGTCCATGTCGCTGACCGTGCGACAGGAGATCGCTCCGAGTGTGCAGGGGTTTCTTCAGGCCAACGCTTCGCAGAGTGTCCAGCGATTCGACCTCGACGCGATCATTGGTCAGGGCAACACTGTCTATACGCTGCCCGCCGCGGCGCCGGGCAATCCGTTTCAACAGGACATACGAGTAACCGTGCCGAGCGCGTCGGAGCTGCGCAGGCTGCAGTCGGAAACCGAAGGTCGCAGCGTCGCTGGCGGCTTGATCATCAAACTGCCCCGCAACTGGGTGACCGGGCTCGACTACACCTGGGCTCGCTCGGAGTTCGAATACGCCAGTCAGTTTGCGTCGAACCTGGGTGGACCGCGGGCCGCGGTGACTGCCGGCACGGTGGATGTGCTTCGCGATACGGCGCGCGATCCCATCAATTTTCTTCCTTACCTGGATAGCGGCGCGGGTTCGCAGGGTAATTTCAATGTGACGCTCAAGGCCGCGAGCGCGCGTTTCGCGGGACCGCTATGGGCACTGCCCGGCGGCGATATGCAATTGACGGTGCTGGCGGAATATCGCGAAGAGCTGCTCGGCAACGGCGCGAGCTCCAATTTCAGCACGGCCGGCATCTTCAATCGGTATTTCTACCCCAGCCGCTCGCAATCGGTCCGCAGCGCGTATGCCGAACTGCGCATGCCTTGGATTTCCGCGCGCAACAGTCTGCCTGGCGTGCAGTCGCTGGAGTTACAGCTTGCCGTCAGACACGACGACTACACGACCCGAGGGTCCAACTCGCAGCTTCTCATTCCCCCGAGCGGCGAGATCACGGGCATCGTTCGTAGCACCAACGAGGTTGCCTCCACCGACCCGACCTTCGCGCTGCTGTATCAACCGGTGCGGGATGTCACATTGCGCGCCAGCTACGGCACCGGCTTTCTTCCTCCCAGCGTGGGTCAAGTGGTTCCTGGCTCACCCGTGCTCGGTGCGGGCGCAGGCGCCGATCCGCTGCGAGGCGACACGCCTGTCGGCACTGCTCTGATAACCAACGGTGGCAATCCCAATCTGCGTGCGGAGGATTCGGAGAGCTGGTCGGCGGGCTTGATTCTCACGCCGCGCGCGATCCCGGGTCTGCGCGTATCGCTCGATTACACCAAGATCAAGAAGAACGACATCATCTCGACGCCGACGATCGAGACGCTGGTCAATTTTTTTCCGGAGCGCATCACGCGTGGGCCGAATCTGCCGAGCGACCCCGCCGGTTGGGCCGGACCCATCGTCGAGATCGATGCCACGCTCATCAACGTCGCGAAGGCGCAGGTCGAGGCGTTCGATCTGCAGGCCGACTACGAGATCGATACCGCGTTCGGCCGCTTCACGCCGTTCGTGTTTGCCTCGCGCCAGACGCACTTCCTGCAGCAGTTCCTGCCCAACGGCGTGGTGTTGGACAACGTCGGCGTCACCAGTGCCAATCCGCTCAAGCTCAAGGGCAATGTTGGCCTGAACTGGCGTCACGGCGCGTGGTCCGTCGGCTGGGCGGCGAGATACTTCGACTCTTACCTCTCGTCGATGAGTGCGACCATCAATCGCTGGCAGGGCAATGGCGGGCGGGTGTCGAGCCAGACCTACCACGATGTGTTCGCGACTTATCACTTCTCCGCCGATTCACCGGCGGCGGTGTTCGCCGACAGCGAAGTAACGTTGGGCATCAAGAACCTGTTCGACAAGGCGCCGCCGTTCGATGCCAACAACACCTACAACGGGTACTACAGCACGTTCGGCGATCCGCGGCTGGCGAGCTACTGGCTCGGCATCAAGAAGCGCTTCTGAGCTGAGGGCGTAACCATGCGAGCTCCTGTAAAAAACCGCTGCGCGAAGATTTGCCTGACGGTTGGTTTGATCGCGGGTGTCATTCATGCCGCGGCGGCGGAAGAGAGCGTGCCGCGAAAGGTCACTCTCGACGATGCTTATGCGGTCAAAGGCGTCGGTGCGATCGCGGCGAATCCAACGCAGCCCGTGCTGGCGGTCGAAGAAGGGCCGGGCATTCTGATCGTCGCTGCGAAAGATGGACGACAACTGAAGCGCCTCGACGGCACGGCGCCCCAATGGTCGCCGGATGGCAAGAAGCTGGCTTTCTTCTCGCGTAGCAGCGGCCACGCACAGGTGCACGTGTGGACAATGTCCGCCGACACGGAAGTGCAGGCAACCAAGCTGCCGAACGGCGTCGTTGCGAACCATAGGACGATGGGGGCCACGTGCGGCCCGCAGCGAACCTCCTGGTCGCCCGACGGACGTTCCATTGCTTTCGCCACCATCGCGATATCGCTCGAAGGGATTCCATCGGCCGATACCACCGTGCCCGCCGTGCGTGTTTTCAAATCGCATCCCACCGACCGGCGCAGCTCGCTCGAAGCGATCTTCAAGAATCGGGACGCAGCGAGCGGCATCTTGCGCTCGCCTGGCGACTGGGAGGTGTGGTTTTCGGCGGAGCCGGACTTCGTCGCCGCGATGAACATCGGCGAGCAGTTTCCCGAGCAGGTGGCCAATCGCATCATGGTGGTCGACATCGCTTCGGGCGCGCTGAAATTTCTTCCCGGAACGGCCACCCAATATTTCTGTCCGGCCTGGTCGCCGGATGGCCGGACCATCGCGAGCATCGCCGATGTCACCGAGCCGACCCTCAGCAATGAATCGTATGGCGCGCTGGGCTCGCCCGCGAACAGCACGGTAGCTCTGCATGATCTGCACACGGGGCGTGAGCGATTGCTGCCTGCCGATCCACTCAGCCGCGTACGTTCCCTGGTCTGGTCCGGCAACGGCCGGTTGGCCACCATCGCGGAGTCCGGAAAAAAGCAGAGTGGGTTCACCCGCCTGGTCACGATCGAGACTGGCAGCGGCCGCACCAGCACTATCGCTACACCGGATGGGCATGCGGTGCTCGAACTGCGTGAAGGTCGAAGAGGAAAAGTGGGTGTTCGCTTGGCGGGCCGCTTCGTGGACACCGTGTGGTCCTTCGATGCGCGCTCGGAGAAGTTCGACGCGGCCCAGACCTTCGACTGGCAGATGACGAGTTTCGATTTCCTGCCAGACCGGACGCTGGCGTTCTGGGCGGAGTCCGCGACATTCTCTGGGCGACTGGTGCTCTCTGCGCCGAATGCAGCGGCGCGCGTTATCCATGACGCCAATCCGCAGATCGCACAGTTGGCGCTGGGCGAGCAGCGGCGGCTCACATGGAAAAACAAGAGCGGCGATGAAGTCGACGGGATCGTGATTCTCCCGCCCGGCTATCGTAGCGGCGAGCGTTATCCGGTGGTCGTCGATGCTTATCCAATGCCAGCGAAAGACAGGTTCAGGCTGCGACCCATCGTCGAGGACATGGGCCAGTTGATGGCGGCCGAAGGTTTCGTGATCTTTCGGCCTGCATTGCGTGCACCCCATGGAGCCTATTGGTACACGCGCGACGAGGCCTATCAAGTGAAAGCCGTCGGTGCGCCGGGTGTGAAAGTGATGGTGGACGATTTCGAATCCGGCATCGAGGCGCTGGTCGCGCAGGGAATTGCGGATCCTGCACGCATCGGCATCTATGGGTTCAGCAACGGCGGGTGGGTCGCGAACCTGCTCGTCACTGAAACGAAAATGCTGGCCGCCGCCGCGGTCCAATCAGGAATCAGCAACGCTATCGGCATGTCGTTGGGGCTAACGGTGCTGATGCCGCGGGGAGTAGACGCGGCCACGGGCGGCAACGTGTTCGACAATCTCGACGACTACGTGCGCCTGTCGCCAATCTTCCGGATGCGCGATGTCACGACTCCGATGCTGTTGATGGTTGGAGACTACGACAGGCTCTGGGTGCCTCAGATGATTGCGCAGTACGGAGTGCTGCGGGCCGAAGGTCGTGATGTGACATTGGTTCGCTATACCGCTGAAGGGCATACGCGGGCCAAGCGTGAAACGGCGATCGACGCTCATCAGCGGGTGACGGAGTTCTTCCGGCAGCACCTGGGCGTGGCAGGGAGCGTGTCGGAGTGAGGGTGTCCGCTACGACATTTTCTAGCGTCGGCACGCTGGTTTTTATGTCAACGGCCAATACACCTCCGTGACGGTGCTGCGAACTAATGCGCTTCGCCTGCAATCTTTCGCAAGGAAGTCGTAGCCGGACACCCTCAAACCACAATTGGGAGTTGGCCTAGTCCCCTTGGGAGTGCTTGCACTTCACTGCAAGAAAATTTGATCGGTGTTGCGTGTCGCATGGCCGTGGAAGCGACCTGTGTCACGCATTGATGTGTTCGAGCGCAGCAAACTCCGCGCCGCTATTCATAACCAGATCGAGTGTCTCTCATGAGTTGGACTTTCAGGATGCAGGCGGCGTCACGGACGCGGGTCGCCGGCCTCGCAAGGATGGCTGAGGCAAGTAGTGGCATGCGCGAAGCGTTGCGAACGACGCGCGGCTTTTTCTCGTTCGCTTGGCATGTGGTCAGTGCGACGCTGCTCGCTGCCGTTGCGTCGATGACGATATCGTCGAGCGCGCATGCGCAACTCGTGCACTCTCAGACAATCAGGTACCACGAGAACAACGCCCCCTCGTTGCGAGGTGCCAAGGACGTCCTCGTCTCTCCGGACGGGCGGTTCGTGTACTTGCTGAGCAACGGATACGACGCCGTGTCGAACGCGAGCAGAAATCCCGGGACCGGGCAGCTCAACCCCGGAGGCTGGGCTTCCAGTGGCGGCGTGCCGGAGGGCTGGTATGCGGTGGCAATGAGCGCGGACGGCAGGTTTATCTACCTCGGTACCGTTGGCACCAATACTGTGCGCGTGTACTCGCGTGACGCCAACGGCAACTTGATGGCGGTAGAGTCGTACACGGGCGGAGGGCTCGACCTGCAGAGTGCGGGCTTCCTGTCGCTGGCAGTTAGCCCGGATGGCCGCTTCCTTTACGGCACGACCGGCCTGGTCTCGGGTCTGGTCGTATTCGCCCGCGATGCCGTGAACGGCACGCTCACGCTGGTCCAGGAGCATGTGGGCGGCGTGGACGGCAATCTGCTTGGGCAGCTCTACGGCGACGGCGACGGCCCGGTGAATAACATCGCTTTCAGCAGCGACGGTGCCTTCATGTACGTGACGGCGTCGGAAGACGACGCGCTGAACGTGTATGCCCGCGATGCCAATACTGGCGCCGTGATGCTCCAGTCCACGCTTGTGAACAACACCGACGGCGTCGTCGGTCTCGACGGTGTCACGTCGGTGGTCGTCTCGCCGGACGATAGGTTCGTGTATGTGGCCGGCAAGGAAGACCACGCTGTGGTCACGTTCGCTCGCAATGCGGTGACGGGCGGGCTCACCTTCGTGGGCCTGAGGTCCTTCGATGAGGTAACCGATCCAGGGCTGGGTGGTCCCCGCAGTCTCTTGATCACGCGGGACGGTCGTTTCCTGTATGTCGGTGCCGAGGACAGCTCATCCGTCTCGGCGTACCTAAGAGACATCTCCACCGGTGAACTCACCCTGGTCGCCTTCCGCGGCTCGGCTGACGTCGAGGGTCTGGCGAGACCGGCCGGCATGGCGATCGATCCTCTGGGTTTGCACCTGTACGTGGCGGATCACGGCGCGACCCCCAACGACGGTGCCATCATCGTGTTCTCTCTGCCGTTGCCGGTCGTTGCGTTGTCGAAGACGGAACAGACAGTCGATGAAGGCGGCGTCGTCACGCTCGATGAGGCTCTGCAGGTGTTCGATGGCGACAGCGCGACGCTGGTAAGCGTGCGTGTCGCGATCAGCAGCGGATTCGTGGCAGGCGACAAACTGAAGGTTCTCTCACCGGGGCCAGTGCATGTCGACTTCAACGACCAGACTGGCGTGCTCACGCTCAGCGGGCAGCATTCGCTCGCCGAGTATCAGGCCGCGCTGCGCTCGGTGCAGTTCGAGGCTGGCGACGATCCGAACCTGGAGCTCGGACAGACGCGAGTCAAGAAGGTGTCCTTCCTGGCGCACGACAACAGCTACTACGGTAACGAGGCCACGATCGAAGTGACTGTGAACGGTCGCAGCGGTCCGCCGGCGTACATACTGAGCTACAGCGCGGATGCGCACGGCTCGATCGACGGCATCGCGTCGCAGACGGTTCCGGCCGGCGGCAACGGCAGCTCGGTCACCGCCGTGCCGAACGAAGGCTATTACTTCGTCAACTGGAGCGACGGTTCGACGGCGAACCCGCGCGTGGACACCAACATCAGCGGTGGTCTGAGCATCACGGCGAACTTCGCCATCAAGATGTATGAAGTGACCGCGATTGCCTATGGCAGGGGTTTCATCGACCCGCCCAGCGTGATGGTCGAGCATGGTGAGTACACATACTTCAAGGTTGCGCCGGAACTGGACGCGCAGATGTTGAGCATCGAAGGTTGCGGCGGCTCGTTCGCCAAAGGCTCGTTCCTCACCGGTGCGATCACGGGCGCCTGCACAGTGATCGCGAACTTCACCCCTGAGCTGGTCACCTTGACCGCATCGGCGGGCACGGGCGGCGCCATCACGCCGACCAGCGTCACGGTGAATCGCGGCACGAGCACTTCGTTCACGGTGACGCCGCAGCCTGGCTACAGCGTCCAGAGCGTCGAAGGTTGTAACGGTACGCTCTCGGGCGACACTTACACCGTCGCGTCGGTGTTCAACGCCTGCACGATTACCGCCAGCTTCGCAGCGGGCGGCGTGAGCAAGCCGAGGTTCGATCCGGCCCAGCCTGAGGCGATCGATATCAATGCACGTGAGCTGATGACGGCGTTGCCGTCGAACGCCGCGCCGCGCGCTGTCGATGCGCAGGGGAACGCGTTGCCTGTTACGATGGTCGGTGGCAAGACGCGCTTCGCTGCTGGCAAGCACGTGCTGCAATGGCGCGCCGTGGACAGTCAGGGCGCGGAGGCGACCGTGAATCAAGTGCTGCGCATTTGGCCGACGGTGGGCTTCAGCCCCGATGTGAGCATCGGCGGTCAGCAAGGTAACTTCGACTTCTTCCGTATCGCGTTGAACGGTCGCGCGCCGGAGTATCCGTTCGTGGTGAATTACACCGTCGACGGCGACAAGGGCACGGATCTGAAAGACGGCCAGGTGGTCTTCGAAGAAGGTGAAATCGAGAAGTCCGTGGGCTTCGCGGTGGTGAGCACGATGGCGTCCGGTGAAGCCGATCGCCAGGTGCGGTTGACGCTCGATGAAGGACTCAACCGTGTGAGCGCGCGTTCGCTGACGATTACGTTGTCCGCGCTCAATCTGGCGCCGGCTGTGAAGCTGAGCGCCTGGCAGGGCAGCGATCAGCCGCCGAGCGTCGCACGCGATGGCGGCCCGGTCGTCATCGTGGCCGACATTCGCGATCCAAATACAAACGACACGCATACGCTGCAGTGGACGACACCAAACAATCTGGCCTTTACGGAGACAGAGGGTGGCATCGAGATTCAGCCGGGCAGCCTGCCCGTGGGCGTGCATCGCTTCGAAGTGACGGTGACCGATAGCGGCAATGCGCCGCAGGTCGCTCGTGCCATCTTCGATCTGGTGGTCGTCGATACGCATCGTGCTCTGCCCGACGGTGCGCTCGGTTGGTTGAGCAACGGTCTGCCGGATCATCCTGATTACGCGCCTGAGCAGCCCAACGTGCTGCCGGAGCGTCGCGGTGAGCTGTCGCACTTCCTGATGGAGTCGGATCCGGGCACGCATCTCGCGCTCGGTGCCTACTCGGTGTTGCACGGCCAGTATCAGACCGAGGTGCCGGGTTCGCTGCTGAACGGCTCGACCCTGCCTGCGGATAGCGTGACCAACCGCGGCGGTTACTTCGACTTCGTGGTCTCGAATCTGCCGCGAGTGGGCGAGAGCGTGAGCATCGTGATTCCGCAGCGGGCGGCGATTCCTGCTCGGCCGGTGTACCGCAAGTACGATCCGGCTACGAACGCCTGGAGAGACTTCCATGAAGACAACGACAATCAGCTCGCGTCGGCCCCGGGTGAAAGCGGCTTCTGTCCGCCGCCGTCCGATGGCGCTTATCGTGCTGGCTTGAACGCGGGTGACTGGTGCGTGCGCCTGACCATTCGCGACGGCGGTCCGAACGATGCCGACGGCCAGGCGAATGGCTCGGTGGTCGATCCGGGCGGCGTGGGTGTGCTGGCGGATGTCGTCGTGAACGGCAACGTCAAGGGCAAGAGCGGTGGTGGCTCCTTCGATCTGTGGCTGCTGTTGGGTATCGCGGTGCTGGCCTTCGCTCGTTACTTCAAGCGGCCGGCCGGTTGGCTGGCGCTGGCCGCGCTGGGTGCGACGAGCACCAGCGCGGTGGCCGATGAGTCGGCAGGCTACTGGTACGGTGGCGCGCAGTTCGGCCAGGCCGAGAGCGATGTGAATTCGGGCGAGCTGACGCGCCGACTGCAGGCGTCAGGCTACGACGTGACCGCGCGTTTGAGTGATACATCGCGGACTGCCTGGCGCGTGCACGGCGGCTATCAGTTCTCGAAGTATCTCGGCGTCGAAGCGGGCTATGTCGACCTGGGCGATGTGAAGAGCACGTTCAGCGGCGACATCTCCGATCTCGAGGGCCTGTTGTCGACTGCAAACAAGTTGCATCCGGCTTCGGCGGAAGGGTTTGACCTGTCGGTGGTTGGCCGCTACGCGTTCGGCGAGCGCTTCAGCGTGCAGGCCCGTGTCGGCGCGCTGCGCTGGGACACTCGCACCAGCACGCAAGGCGAGGGCGGCCAGGCCATTCGCCGCAACGATGATGGCATCGATGCCTTCATCGGCCTGGGTGCCGCGATGAACTTCGGCACGAACTGGGTGCTGGGGGTGGATGCCACTCGCTACGAAGTCAGTGGCGACGACATCGACTTCATCGCCGCGGGGCTGAGCTATCGCTGGCGCTGATCGCAGCAGCATCGATCAGTAACTCCTCGGACGGGCTTCAGTGGCGTGCGGCATGTGAGCGCACGCTGCTGGGGCCCGTTCGCGTTTGGGTGATCCGGTGCGAAAGTTGAAGTGCGCGGGCCCCGCGGGCTATAAGGGCTGCGCATGAAACCGCGATCGCCAGCGAAGGCTAGGCAGAAGGCCGAGCCCGGCACCAAGACAAAACGGCTCGCGCCTGAAGTCCGGCGTGCGCAGATGTTGGACACGGCCGCCAGGATGATCGTGGAGCAGGGCTATCTGCCGCTACCCGTGGAAGAGCTCGCCCGGCAGGTGGGGACGAGCAAAGGGCTGGTCTACGCCTACTTCCCGACGCAGCACGATCTGTTCAATGCCTTGCTGGAACGCGAGATTGGCAGTCTTTTGCTGGGCGGATTGGAGACAGCCTCACAGGTGCAAGACCTCGAGCAGGCCGCCGTTCTGTGCGCGATGCTGTACTTCGAGCACGTCGCTCGCAACGGCCCGCTGTTGAACATCTTGATGACAGATCTTTACATGGCAGGGCACTTGGATGCGGGCGTACGGCAGTCTTGCGACGATATCGCGGCACGACTGACGCGTCTTGCTGCCAGGCAGTTGCCGTGCAGCCCGGAAGAGATCCATGCAGCGATCGAGATGATGGTGGCCATTCCAGACGAGGCCGGCCGGCTGGTGTTTCATCGCGAGCTCGATCAGACGACCGCGCGTCAGATCTGTCACGGCCTGATCGAGAGTTGTTTGAAGGCGCTCAGGGCGCCCGAGCAGGTGATCGTTCCCGACTGACCAGATCGCGCGACCCTTGCAGCATCATGCTCAGGCAGAGTCGCTCCGCCGTTTCGACTGGAATACGGCCGTCCGCGACGATCTTGCCGGCACGCAGGCACATCGTCGTCAACACCACGGTCGTGCCGAGCGCCAGTGGCCTGGAGATTCCATAGAGCGAAACAAGCTCCTCTGCATGGGCGTGAAAACTGTCGTGCTGTTCTTTGCGCCGTTCGGCGCGTAGCAGCGCGCGAACTTCGGGATTGCTGAGCAGCGTCTGCAACAGCGCGCCGCGCCGGCCAATATGGCGCAAATAGGTTCGTGTCATTCGGGTGATGCGTTCGTAGTGATCGCGCGAGCGTTGCACATCCTCCTGACGTGCGTCGCGAATGCGCCGGAATTCGCGCCGTGCCAGCTCCACGAACAATTGTTCGCGACTGCCGAAATAGTTGTACGCGAGCGTCTCGCTGATTCCCGCCTCGGAAGCGATCCGCTTCATCGTTGCCGCGTGCACACCGTATTCCATGACGAGTTGCTCGGCGATTCCGATCAGCTGCTCGCGTCGAGCTTCCGGATCCAGACGCGTGCGCACGCGGCGCGATGCGGCCCGCTCGCCAGGGATGATGATGTGCGTCGCCTTGATGTCCGGAGCGATGGGTAGCGGCGGCTTCGGTACTGCCTTGCGCGCTGCCCCCTTGGCCCAATAACCGCGCGGCGGGTAAGGCACCATCAAGCGATTGCAAATCTTTGCTAGTGCGTTACCGCTCAGCGCGAACTCGTCGGCGACCGCGCTGATCGGCTTCGACCAGACACGTCGGTACAGTTCCTTGCGAGTCAACGTAATGGGCTTTTTGCCGCTCATCGGTATGGGAGGCAGGTCGCAGCTGGAGAGCTGCTGAAGCTATCAGGCTGGCTGCCAGTGTCAACCTTGGCAGCTGGCGCAGGGCGCGCCAGCCTCGCGCCGATAGTTGACTATCACACCAGTAATGATTCAAATGGCTCCCAGCACGGCTAGCGCTTTGATTCATGCAGGGGGCACTCATGACTGGCTACGATCGTCGCAGATTTATCGCGTACGCACTTCCGGCGTGTGCAGCGCTCTGTGCTGGCGCGTCGGCGCGTGGGGCCTGCGTCGATCCGGACGAGTTGAGCAGTAGCGCGCAAAGCATGCGCGAGTCGCTCGAATACACCGATGCTGCAGCCGATTCCAAACGAACCTGCAAACACTGCGCATACTTCAAGTTCGTCAACGCCGGCGACAGCTGCGCGCCTTGCGAAGTTTTTGCCACTCCAGTCAGCGCGGCGGGGCATTGCGTGTCCTGGACCAAGCGCGGCTGACGCAACGCTCACGGTGGTTCATCGGGCGTGCCGACAGACCAGCGATGTTTCCAAATGTTCTCGCGAACTCGCCATCGATCATGCATCCAAACTACAGCTTCAGCATTCTCTTGAGCATCGGTCTGTACGCTGCTGCGGGCAGCGTCGTTGCGGATGAGCAGCTCGATCCCCAACCGGTGATCGAAGGTCGCCAGTCCGCGTTGCGTGACATCGGTGCGGCCTTCAAAGGAATCACCGATGAGCTCAGAAAGACGGCGCCGTCGCTGCCGCAGATTCGGCATTACGCACGGCAGATCGATGATCTCGCCAAACAACAGACATTCTGGTTTCCGGCGGGAACCGGGCCGGAAGCAGATATCGAAACTGCGGCGAAGCCGGAGATCTGGCAGCAGCCCGCGCAGTTCAAAGCGGCGCAGACGGCCTTTGGTGAGCAAGTCACAAAACTTGTGAGCGTTGCCGCCGCTGACAATGTTCCCGCAATCAAGAGCCAGTGGCAGGCGCTCGGCAAGACTTGCAAAGGCTGTCACGACAAATTCCGCGAAAAAGACCAGTGATGGCAGCGCCGGCGTCGTGGCCACGCCGTCTGTCTGTCCGCAGCGGCCGCCCTGCGGAATTCCCAGGTTTTGCTGGCTTCGTCAAGAAAGTTCATGGGGTGTCGATGTGCAATTGACGGTCACTCCAATAATGTAATACGGTCGCGACGTGCGCTGTCCTGCTGTGCCGGGGCTGCGCTGCCAGGGGGACGAACGAGTGAGTACGAAGACAGCTTTGGTCTGCGCTTTGCTCGGCGCAACCATGTTTGGCGCCGTCGTGAGTCACGCGGCCACGCCTGCGCCAGGCGCGTCGCTGGAGCCGGCGATGAAAGTCGGTGTGCGTAGAATCACCGAGACGCAATATCGCCATACCATCGCCGATGTATTCGGTCCTGCGATCAAGGTCGAGGCTCGCTTCGAGCCCGAGCGCCGTGAAGACGGACTGCTCGCCTTGGGCAGCGCGATGCTGTCGCTTACGTCGGCCGGCTTCGAGCAATATTTCGCGCTGGCCAGATCCATTGCGGCACAAGTGCTCAGTGAAAAGGGTCGCGAGGTTGCGGTCGCCTGCAAGCCGGTGGATGCGACCAAAGCCGACGATGCGTGTGCTCGCCAATTCATCGCTCACCATGGCGAGCTGCTGTTCCGACGGCCGCTCGCGTCCGCGGAGCTGCAAAGCCGACTGCAAAGCGCAGCGTTCGGCGCGAATCGAGTAAACGACTTCTACGCCGGCCTCGAGCTCGCATTGACGAGTCTGCTGGTGGCGCCCGAGTTTCTGTTCCGGATCGAATCGGCGGAGCCCGAGCCGGCCCATCCGCAGCAGTATCGACTCGACGCCTTCTCCAAGGCGACGCGTTTGTCGTTCCTGCTTTGGGATGCCCCGCCCGATGGTGAGTTGCTCGCGGCGGCGCGCAGTGGGGCGATTCATTCGCAGGTCGAGCTGGACAAACAAATCGAGCGCATGCTCGCGTCGCCAAAGTTTCACGATGGCGCCCGCGCTTTCTTCGCGGACATGTTGCAACTCGACGGGTTCGGCAATCTGGTCAAGGATCCGACCATCTATCCAAAGTTCAACCAATCCGTAGCGGAGTCTGCCCGCGAACAGATGCTCCTGCGCGCGATCGACCTGCTGGTGAGCAAGCAGGGCGATTATCGCGACCTGTTCACTTCGCAGCAGACCTATCTCAATCGTTCGCTCGCGTCGGTGTACCAGGTTCCGTATGCATCCAAGGCGGAGTGGGCGACGTATCAGTTTCCGCAGGACTCAGAGCGTTCCGGCATCCTGACCGACATTGGCTTTCTCTCGTTGCATGCTCATCCAGGCACTTCCTCGCCAACCCGGCGCGGCATCAAAGTGCTGGAAGTCTTCATGTGTCAGGCGACGCCGCAGCCGCCGGCAAACGTCGATTTCTCGAAAGTTCAGGACAGCACGCAAGGCACGGTGCGAGGGCGTCTGCTCGATCACATGGAGAACGAGGGTTGTTCGGGCTGTCATCGCCGCACCGATCCGCTGGGCCTCGCGCTCGAGCATTTCGATGGTCTCGGACAGTTGCGCACGATGGAGAACGGCGCGCTCATCGATGTGAGTGCGCAGCTCAAGGACGTGACGATCGAAGGGGCGCGCGGCGTCGGAGAGTATTTGCGCAATGAGCCACGGGTGCCTGCCTGTCTGGTGCGCAATGTGTATTCGTATGGCGTGGGCGAGAAGACCTATGGCCGTGACAGGGCCTACCTCGCAGCGCAGACGGAAGCATTCATCGCGAGCGGCTACCGCTTTGCGGCGCTGGTGCAGCGTATCGCATCGAGCCCGGAGTTCTTCAAAGTCGTCGCCCCGAAGGCAAAGTCTCCAGCGCCGGTTGCCGAAGCAACCGTGACACAGCTGCAATCCACGGCGGAGTAACCTGATGAAACTGCGTTTCGATCGTCGCTCTGTTCTGAAGGGCATGCTCGCCGGCTCGGCGGTCTATGTTGGGCTGCCCATGCTCGACGCATTTCTCAATACGAACGGCACCGCGTTCGCCAGTGGTGCGCCCCTGCCCGTGAGATTCGGTACTTACTTCTGGGGGCTGGGACTTACCGATACGCCTGCCGGGGGCACGCGTTGGGTGCCGGCCAAGCTGGGACCGGGCTACGAACTCATGCCAGAGCTGGAGGCAATCGCGCCGCTCAAGGACAAGGTTTCAGTGTTCTCCGGATTCCGTGTGATCGGAGACGGACGAGCCAATCTCGTGCACTGGACCGGTCATGCGTCGATTCTGTCGGGCGTGGCGCCTGCGTCGGCCAGCAAGTTCGACGCTCCGTCGTTCGACACGAGGGTTGCCGACGCGATCGGCACGTCCACTCGCTTCAAATCGATCGACGTCGATGCTTCCGTCTCGCGTCAGCCAGTGAGCTACTCCACGCGCACGGGCTCGACTTTCGCCTCTCCGGATGCAACGCCACTCGCTCTGTACACGCGCTTGTTCGGGCAGGGCTTTCAGGATCCCAACAGCGACCATTGGCAGCCGGATCCTTCGATCATGCTGCGCCAGAGCGTGCTGTCCGCCGTCACGGAGCAGCGCCAGGCGTTGCTGAAGGGACTGGGCAAGGACGACCAGATGAAAATGGATCAGTACTTCAGCTCCGTGCGTGACATGGAAAATCAGCTGGCCGTGCAGTTGCAGAAGCCGGAGAAGCGCGCAGCCTGTGTGCTGCCGCAAGCGCCGAAGGATCCTGCGCGGATCTCGTCGGTCGACGTCGTGAATGCAAACACCAAGGTGATGGCGAAGCTGCTGGCGATGGGACTCGCCTGCAACCAATCGCGGGTGTTCACCTTCGTGCATACCTCGGGTGCCTCGGAGACTTACTTGCCCGGCCAGAGCAAGATCTATCACCAGATCACGCACGACGAGCCGACCGATGCCCGGCTCGGCTATCAGCCCGAGACGACCAGGCTTGCGGGCGAAGTCATGAAGGGACTCGGTGCGTTCCTCACCGAGCTCGACGCAATCAAGGAGGGCGCCGGCACGCTGCTCGACAACTCGATCGTGCTGGCCTTCAGCGACACCGGCTACGCGAAGATTCACGCCATCGAGAACATTCCGATGTTCCTCGCGGGTCGCGCCGGCGGACGGCACAAGGCTGGACAACACATCGCCGGCAAGGGCGATTCGGTCACGCGGGTTTCGCTCACCGCCATGCAACTCGCCGGCGCTCCCATCGGCGAGTTCGGCGTCGGGTCGATGAAAACCACCAATCCAGTTGGCGATGTCATCGCGTGAGGGTGCTTGGCATGACGAGGATCGGTCGAGCGTGCGTTGTCGTGGCTGCACTGGCGCTGCCTGGCGTCGCGACGGCGGCATGGATGAAAAGCTACGTCGTCGAGTGGAACGAGCCGGCGATGTATTACGGCGCGAACAGCGGCGTCATCGATCCCGGCACGGATTGCCCCAAGGGCACCAATCCCGAGATCAATTGGGTGCAGGTGCTGATGGACGCAGGCTACACGCGTGAGGAGGCGGAGTGGTTGCGCAATCCCGCCAATCCGACCCGCAGTCCGGTGCATGGTCAGAATCAACTGGCGTTTCGTGGCAAGAATCGAGCAAACGTCTATGTGAATCCGACCTCGACAGCCGATCCAGGCCTGGTTGGCGTCAGCGGTGCGCTCGCCGAAGGCATCGATCTGGATGGCAATCCGAACACGGGTTTCACCGGCCCCGCGGGAGAGGCGGGCATCGACAACAACTTCTACAAGACGGTCGGTTGCTGGAAGACCTATCGCGGCCCGCACCGGCTGTCGAGCGGCGCGCTGCAGTTCAACGATTCCATGCGTAACGGCGCGTGGACCACAGTCATCGTCGTCACAGGCCAAGGTCAGGACCCGATGAATGACGAGCAGGTCACCGTCGGCTTCTATGTCAGCAACGACAAGATGGTGAAGGATGGCAACGGCAACATCGCCCGCGATTACACTTTTAGCATCAAGCCGCATGGAAAGTATGAGGCGATCTTCCCGGCGCGCGCCAAGAGCGGCGTGATCACATCGACCAAGCCGGTGACGGGTGCACTGCGCGAGCCTGCTTATTGGCCCGATCTGGAGCTGGAGCGTGCCCAGATCAAGCTGACGATGAAAGCCGATGGTTCGCTGACTGGCTACGTGGGTGGCTATCGTCCCTGGGAGGACGTTTATAGAGGTTGGGTGAACGCGCGCGGCCCGGTCATCGAAGCGCTCACCTGGGTGCAGCTGCCTGGCGTTTACTATGCCCTGCGTCGCAATGCTGATTACAGTCCAAGCGGCTCGAAGGGCAAGAAGACTCACATTTCGTACGCGTTGCGCGTCGATGCACTGCCGGCGTTCGTGATGACGCCCGATGCGACCGAACAGGTCGCTGCCGTGCAATCGTACAAATCGCTCGCGCCGCCGGAACGCGCGAGCATGGCGAAGGTGTTCTCCCAAGTCGTCGACGGTCTGTTCATCGATCCGAAGGCGCAACAGCAGGCTGGTCCGAACGCCGTCATCTTGCCGCCGGCGAACATCGCGACTGTGGGGAAGTAAACGATGCGAGCCACATCTCACATAGTGGTCGCCGTACTCGCGCTCGCTGCCGCGCCGGTGCTCGCGGAGGGTATAGCGTCAGCAACCGTGCCTGAGGACGTGAAACCCATCCGCGTCTCCGGCCTCGGCATCCGAGTGAGCGACCTGGAGCGCTCGAAGCAGTTCTATACCGAAATTCTTGGTCTGAAGGTCGCAGCAAAAGTGCCCGCGCAAGGCGAGCCCCATGAGTACTTGCTCGGCCTGACCGGCAACATTCGCGAGGACACGCTGATCGTGATTCGCAAGGGCGAGGTCAAGCCTGGCGCCACCGAGTTCGGCTCGATCACCATCGTCGTTCCGAATGGCCGCGCCATGGCCGAGCGGGTCGTTGCGGCTGGTTATCAGAACGCGCGTCCGCTGGTGGACGGAACCAACTTCGTGCGCGATCCAGACGGTTATCTGATCGAGTTGTATCAGCGACCTGCGACACGGCGACCCTAGCCGATTTCACCTGGCAAACCAGCACTGGGAGCCTTGGTCACGTCTGAATCAGTAGTGGTGAGAACGTCAATAAAGCGTGCAGCGACGCGTCGCCTGCAAGTCGTCAGTCCATGGGGGAAACATGAAATCAAAAATTGCCATCGGCACCCTGATCGGTGTCACGAGCGGCGTCTTCAGCATCTGCGCGCAGGCTCAGGAAGCCAGGGCGCTGGAGGAAATCATAGTCACGGCCCAGAAGCGGGCGGAAAGCATCCAGGACGTGCCGATCGCAGTGTCGGCGTTTTCGGCGGAGGCGCTGCAAGAGCAGCGGCTCGACGGCGCCTACAACCTGCAGAACGCCGTTCCCAATCTGGTTTTCTCCGGCGGCACCGGCTCGACGCCGAACTTCAATATTCGTGGCGTTGGCTCCGCGAACGGCACCGGCTCGACGGGCGATTCCGGCGTACTGCCCCATCATAACAACGTACCGTTGACGGTGAGCCGCATCGGCGTCGCGGACTTTTATGACGTGGAACGCATTGAAGTCCTGCGCGGTCCGCAAGGCACCTTGTACGGTCGAAATGCGACCGGCGGTGTGCTGAACGTCATCACCGCCAAGCCGGAGCTGACGCAATTCACTGCCTCGACCTCGCTCGAGTATGCGGACTACGACACTCGCAAGGCGAAGGGCCACATCAACATCCCGATGGGAGATAAATTCGGTCTGCGTCTGGCCGGTAATTATCTGCAGCGCGACGGCTACACCGAGAACATCGCAACGGGCAATGACATCGATTCGCGCGACTTATGGTCGGCGCGAGCGACACTCGCATTCGAGCCGACAGATAACTTCCGCGCGTATGTGCTCTACGAGCGCTTCGAAGAGGACGACTCGCGCAACGGCGGAGGAAGGACGTTGTGCATAAAAGATTCCGGGCCGACCGCGGTCGGGTCGACGCCGATCAACAGCGCCGTTGCTCGCAACTACTTGAGCCGTGGTTGCTTGCAGGGCTCCATCTATCAGCCCGCGGCGTTTGGCACGGTAAACAGTGTGGCGACGTTCGGCGGCATGTTCTCGAACGTGCTCGGTCTGACGACCGGCGATACCTTCGCGGGGCAGATGAACGATCCTGACCTGCGTCGCTCCACTGCGTATCGCGATCCGAGTTACGACGCGACGAACGACTTGCTCGAGCTCGAAACGCAGTGGGATATCGTCGATGGGTTGACGCTGTCCTTCCTGGCGTCGTACACGAGCGATGAGGCGCTCTCGGCCAGTGGCAGTCAACAGTCCGAGATCGGATTCAACAACACTGCGGTGACCCCGGGCGGCGTGTTCAACGATCCCCAGGGCGGCCCGGGCACGGGCGTGCGCACGCTCGTCTATTCGACCAACGACGACATTCAACGCACCGGCGAGCTGCGCCTGCAATCGAGCTTGGATGGTGCGGTTAACTTCAACGTCGGTGTGTTCGCGCTGAATCTGCACCGCTCGACCACGACATTCACGTCGACCAACGCCACGAATGCGTTTCATCGAGCGTCGGGCAACACGAGCTTCTACGATCCGACGCCGGGTATTCCCGTGAGTGGGCTCGGTCACAACTACTTCTTTGTGTACACCCCATACCAGCTCGAATCGCAAGCAGTGTTTGGCGAGCTGTATTGGGACTGGACCGATGCGCTCAAACTGACCGTCGGGGCCCGCTACACCGAAGACGAGAAGAGCCGAGTGTATTACCCGGTCAATCTGCTGGCGCCCGCCGGAGAGGGCGGAGTCGTCGGAGCGCCGGGCTGGAACGAGAGCCGGGTGCTTGCAGAAAAGCTCGAATCGAATGCCACGACGGGGCGCGTGACTCTGGACTGGGCTGCCAGCGCCGACACGCTCCTCTATTTGACATTGAGCCGAGGTTACAAGGCCGGTGGATTCAACACCCCGACCACGCTGGGATCGGCAGCGCCCTATGATCCGGAGACCGTCGATGCCGTGGAGATCGGCGCCAAGAACTCGCTGTTCGACGGCCGCGTGATGCTCAACGTCACCGGGTTCATGTATGACTATCGAGACTATCAGTTCAGCAAGCTCGATGGCTTCGCGAGCCTGGTCGACAATCTCGATGCGAAGGTTCGCGGCATCGAGATCGAGGCCGTCTGGTCGCCGATCGATGCGCTGCGCCTGAATGCCCAGATCGGTTATCTCGACAGCAAGATCACCGCAGGCAGCTCGGTGGATCCATTCGATCGTACGCAGGGCGATCCGTCGTTACATTACGCGAAGTCGCTCGAAGGCGGCTGCGTCGTGAATCGGGCCGCACTGGAACGCGTGATCGCCGCAGTCAATGCAGGAACGCTGCCTGCAGCAGCACTCGCCCCGTTGCCGGGTGCTGGACTGTGTGGATCCGCGGCGTTGAATACGAGCTTCGGTCTCAATCGCAGTGCTGGCGTGCCGGTCGACCTGGCGGGCAATCAACTGCCCGGTGCGCCCGAATGGACTGCGGCAGTGGGCGCTCAGTACACGCTGGCGCTTAGTGCAGATTGGGAAGCGACGCTGCGCGTCGATTACTACCGTCAGGCGGAATCTTATGCGTCTCACTTCAACACGCCGGATTACGCGCTGAAGAGCTGGGACAACTACAACGCAAGTCTGCTGTTCCGTAACCGCGCCTGGGATCTGGATGTGCAGGTGTACGGCAAGAATCTCGCCGACGATGACGTCATCGTTGGCCTGGAGGTGCAGTCCGAGCAGGTCGGCCTGACGCGCAACGTGCAACTGCTCGAGCCCCGTTTGATTGGCGTGGCGATCACCAAGCGCTGGTGAGCAGGGGAGAAGTGCAAACAATGTTCGAAGATCTGTTCTCACTCCGAGATCGAGTGGCCTTGATCACCGGCGGCTCGCGTGGCATCGGCAAGATGATCGCGAAGGGATTCATTGCCTATGGCGCGCGTGTATATATCAGCTCGCGCAAGGCGGATGCTTGCGAGGCTACCGCACGTGAGCTGTCGAGTGGCGGAGGCTTCTGCGAAGCCTTGCCCATCGATGCGTCGACGAAGGAGGGCGTGGCCGCATTGGCGCACGCGTTCGCGATGCGCGAACCAAAACTGGATGTGCTCGTCAACAATGCTGGCGCCGCCTGGCTGGCCGAGTTCGATGAATTCCCTGAGAAGGGCTGGGACAAGGTCGTCGATCTGAACATGAAGACTCCGTTCTTCCTGACGCAAGCGCTGGCTACGCAACTGCGCGCGGCGGCGAGCCGCGACCGGCCTTCCAAGGTCATCAACATCGCATCGATCGACGGGATCACTCTGAATCCGCAGGAGACCTACTCATACGCAGCCAGTAAAGCAGGCTTGATCCATCTCACGAAGCGCATGGCTGCGCGCTTGGCTCGCGAGAACATCGTCGTCTCCACGATCGCACCGGGAGCCTTTGCGTCCGAGATGAACACCGGTGCCCGCGATCACGGCGATGAAGTAGCGAAGCGCATTCCTCTAGGACGCATCGGTACAGAAGAGGACATGGCGGGCGCGGCAATCTTTCTTGCGTCGAGGGCCGGCGACTACGTCGTCGGATCGACCGTCGCTGTCGATGGCGGTGTGGCCTATTGGCGGCAGGTGTCATAAGAGATCTCAGCAGCGCTAAAAGCTGATGAGGATCCGTAGCCCGGGATGCGCATCTTCCAAACGCAGGTCCGCCTGATGCGCTTTGACGATGGCGTGGACGAGGCTAAGTCCGAGGCCATGCCCCGGTGTCGAGCGGCTGCGCTCCAGCCGAACGAATCGCTCGAGGACGCGAGGCCGATCGGAGGAGGGAATACCGGGGCCGTCATCTTCGACCATGAGCTGCGGGCGGCCGAGTTGCGACTGCAGACACACCTGGATGCAGGTCCCCGGCGGTGTGTGCCGCATGGCATTTTCAACCAGGTTGACCAGAAGCTGTGAGAGCAGCTGGGCGTGCCCATGGATCTCAATGCCGTCGGCGACGGCAGCTTGCAGCTTGCGATTGCCGGCTTCCGCATCAGGGGCGAATGCTTCGACCACTCGACGAGCGAGCTCGCTCAAGTTCACGGGCACGAACGACGCGCGTAGTTCCAAAGATTCGATTTCGGAGATGTCCAGCAGCGCCGAGAATAGTTGCAACGCCTGCTCGCCGATGCGCCTCGCCTGCTCGATCGCGTGGCGATAGTCCGCCGCGTCTTTGCATTCTGCCAGCGCGAGCTCGAGCACTTGCTGCTGACGACCGAGCGGAGTGCGCAGGTCGTGAGCAATATCGGTGGACACCTGGCGCAGATTGAGCAGCAGCTCGGCGTTGCGATCGAGCATTCGATTGAGCGTTCCGGCGAGCACATCCAACTCTCCCGCACTCCGATCGCGAGGCATGCGCTGTTCGAGGTCACCATCGATGATGGCGAGCGCGACGTTGTTGAGTCGCTGGATGCGACGACTGAGCAGCACGCCGAACAACCAGGCGCCGCCTACGCTGATCAGCCCCATAACAGCGCTCGTGCCGAGGGTAATCTTCTTGATGGTTGCGTCGATTTCCTCGACGGGCTCGCGATCGGCCGCGACGACCAGGCGCTCACCGCCTGCCAACACGCTGGTCAAGGCATGCGCACGATGAGTACCGGCTTTGCTCTGTACCGACAACGATTCGGTCCAGCCGGGCTTGGGAACGGCAATCTCCAGTTCTCCGGCGATGCGCATACCGTCGGCAGCCACGAGCAGATAACCCATGCCGTTTGCGGTGTGCTGCCCATCGCGTCGCTCCAGCGCGGCGATGAGTGCGACCACGCCACCGGTTGTATATTCCTGGATGAGCAGCGCCGCTTCATCTGCGATGCGTCGATCGAGCTGGCGCTCCAGTTCCTCGTGCGCTGCGTACCGCGACACGTAACCTGTAGCGATGGTAAAGCCGCAGACGATGATGCTGATCAGCGCGGCCAGACCGAGCGTGCTGCGAGGAATCAGTCGTCGCATGTGCTACGGATCATATAGCCCGCGCCTCGCACGGTGATGATGGCGTCTTGCTCGAAACCCGCATTCAGTTTGGCACGCAGGCGGCTGATATGGGTTTCCACGATGTTGGTCTGAGGATCGAAACTGAATTCCCAGATCTGCTCCAGCAACATCATCTTGGTCATCACTCGATGCGGATTGCGCATCAGCACTTCGAGCATCATCAGCTCGCGTGGCTGCAGATCCAATCGCTTGCCGGCCCGGCGCGCCACGCGTCTACTGAGATCGAGCTCCAGATCCAGCACACGCAAGGTGGTTTGCGGTTCTGCCGCCGCCGGTCGTCGGACAATGACGTTGAGACGCGCGATCAATTCGGCGAGCGCGAACGGCTTTACCAAGTAGTCGTCCGCACCGCTCTCGAGCCCTTCGACACGATCCGCGATCCGGCTCATCGCGGTGAGTAGCAACACCGGTGTACGGTTGCCTCCCGCGCGCAGCATTTTGAGGACGGACAAGCCATCGAGCGATGGCAGCATCCGATCGAGGATGAGGGCGTCGAAGGATTCGCTCATCGACAGCATCAATGCCTGATTGCCGTCGCGTACGGTCGACACGGTGTGTCCAGCCTGAGCCAGGCCTCGACGGATGTACTCCGTCGTGTCCTCGTGGTCCTCGGCAACTAGAATCTTCACGAGCGGGATATTAGCGAAGCGAGGCGACATTTGCGCTAGGTTCGGCTGCATCGCTTTCCCATCCGCCGCCCAATGCGCGCAAAAGTTGTACTTGCAGCTGTGCGATTCGGCCACGGGAGGCCGCGACTTGCAGAGTCAAATTGGCTTGCGTGCGTTGTGCATCCAGCACCAGCAGATAGCTGTCTGCGCCCAGTCGAAATCGAGCCTCGGCGCGGCGCATCGCCTTGTCGCTCTCTTTCAGCGCCGCATCTAGAGATTGTGAGCGGTCTCGCTCCAATCGGTAATCGACGAGAGCTGTCTCAACCTCACGGAGCGCGCGGAGCAGGGCTGCGTCCCACGTCGCAAGAGCAGCGGCCTGCGCTCCTTTGGCCGCCGCGAATTTCTTTTTGCACGAGCCACGCTCTGATTGGGGAAGCTCCAGGTGATCAGTGGGGTGAGAAAGCTGTCAAACCCTCCTGAGATTCGGCCCGCCGAGCCACCGAGCATGATGCGCGGATATAGGTCGGCGGTGGCGACGCCGATGCGGTCGGTTGCGGCAGCGAGCCGGTGTTCGGCTTCGCGAATATCCGGTCGCCGCGAAATCAGCGAAGCACCATCTCCCACTGGCAGTGCTCGCGCAATGAGCGGTGGTGATTCGCAAGCGGGCCGCAAGGGCTCCGCTGCGGCTGGTGTCATTCCCTCCAGTGTGGCGAGTCGGAACAATGCGCGCGATTGATCGGCCTCAAGGGGCGGCACCGCCGCGCGCGCGCTTTCGAGTGCCGCGAGCGACTGAGCTTGTTCGAGCTGGGAAACTTCACCTTCGCCCAATTGATGAGTGACCAACCCCACGCTGCGCTGCTGGATGTTCACCAAGCCGGCAGCGATCTCCCGGGTCGCGGTGGCCGTGCAGTAATCGATGTAGGCCGACACAGTATCTGCAATGACAGCGACCCGCACGGTATCCCGAGCCGCCGTGCTTGCTTCCGTCTCCGCACGGGCTGCTCGTGAAGCAGCGCGCAGGCGACCGAACAGATCGATCTCATACGCCACTGTCGCGCCGAGCTCGTAGCTGGTTTTGAGCACGCTGCTCGTGCTGGGTTGACGATCCGCCCGCTCCGGGCCGGCGCCACTTTCGATGACGGTGGCAGGAAGCTGCGCTGCCTGCGCTAGACGCTGTGAGGATCGGGCGATGTCGAGATTCGCGACGGCTACGCGCAAGTCAGTGTTCGCAGACAGCGCGCGGCGCACATGCGAATCGAGCGCGGGATCATCGAAAAGATTCCACCAATCAGGCGCAGTGGCTTCGGAAGTAACACTGGCTGCGGCAGCACCGATGAACTCGCCCTCGGCACTCACCGAAGGGCGAGGAGGGCCATCCGGGCCGAGCGACATGCAACCTGACAGCGATGCGGCACAGATCAGATAGAAATAGCGAGGCGAGAAATTCATGCCGAGACTCCCGCGACGGAAAGTTCTGACGAATCGTGCTGATGCGGCTTGGCAAAGCGCAGATACAGCGTCGGCATCAGCATCAGATTCAACGCGGTCGAGCTCACCAAGCCGCCGAGAATCACCAGCGCCATGGGATGTTCGATCTCGTGACCGGGCGCATCGCCACGAACGACCAGCGGCAGCAGCGCGAGCGCTGCGCACGAGGCGGTCATCAGGATGGGAATCAAGCGCTCTTCAGCGCCGCGCAAAGTCAGCGCCAGGCCGAAGGTCTGTCCCTCATCGGATTGCAGGTGTCGATAGTGGCTCAGCAGCATGATGCCGTTGCGTGCGGTGATCCCGAGCACGGTTACGAAGCCGACCAGCGCTCCAAGCGACATGACGCCGCCCGACAGCGACACCGCGAGCACACCACCGAGCAGTGCGAACGGCAGGCTCAGGGCGATGAGCGCAACGTGTCTCAGGCAGCGAAACTCGATCCACACCAGCAGCAGAATGCCAGCCAGACACAAGACGCCTAATCCCAGCAGCTGTTGGCGAGAGTCTTGAAGCGCGGCGTACTCACCCAGGAACTCCGGATAGTAGCCACTGCCGAACTCGAGCTCGCGTACGCGCCGCTCCACCTCAGTTGCTACGGCTCCGAGGTCCGCGCCTGCGATATTCATCGTCACATCGATGCGACGTGAGCCGTTCTCTCGCTTGATCTCATTGGCGGCGGGGACGACACGAACGTCGGCGAGATCACCGAGTCGCACTGTCTCGCCACCGCGCGCCACGATCAGCAGATCGCGCAGCGCGTGCAAGTCGTTTCGAATGTGGCTTTCACCCCAGACTGCGACATCGATGCTGCGTTGATCGCGATAGATTTCTCCCGCCTTGGTGCCTTGGATCAGCGTCGCTGCCGCACGCCGGACCTCGCCCGGCGTGAGACCGTAGGCGGCGAGCTGCTCGGGCCTCGGCTTGATCTGGATCTGCGGAATCAGGCTTTGCTGCTCGACCTTCAGATCGGCGACGCCGTGGATGCCGGCGATGGCATTCTTGGCAGACTCGGCGAAGTGCCGCAGTGAGTCCACGTCCGCGCCGTAGATGCGCACTACGAGCGTGGCGCCGGCTCCCGTCAGCACTTCTTTGATACGTTCGCGCAGATAGGTAAGAACGTCGCGATACAGGCCGGGATAGCCGTCGATGACCTTCTGGATGGCCGCGACGCTGGCATCGTAATCCACGCTTTCATCCAGGCTGATCCATAGTTCAGTGAAATTGGGTCCGTAAACTTCATCGCCTGCTTCGGCACGACCGATGTGCGCGCCGAAGTTTCGGACCCCAGGGATTGCTCGCAACTCACTGCTGGCGCGCAGCGTGATGCGGTCCATTGCCTCGATGGACGTGCCAGGCTTCTCGACGAAGTGCATCAGGAAGTCGGTTTCCCGGAAGTTGGGCAGAAACTGATCCTGGAAGCTGGAGTAGCCGACCGCCGCGACCAGCAGGCCGACGACGATCACGCCCATGGCGGCGTGCGGTCGTTGAATGATCCTCGGCAGCAGGTGACTGTAACGACGCTTCAGCGTGCGGGAGAAACCAGTCTCATGACTGGCGGCATGTCCCTTGGGAAGCAGGAACATACAAAGCGCCGGCGTGACCGTGAGCGCGACCAGCAAGGAGCTGGCGATTGCGAGTACGTAGGCGAGGGCGAGCGGACGAAAGAACGATCCGGACACGCCGGTCAGGAACACGATCGGCAGAAACACCAGGATCACGATGAGGCTGGCGAAGAGCACGGCGCCTCGCACTTCGAGCGATGCGCCGAGCACGATTTGAAACGTCGGCAGCGGCGCCGCCGATTGGGCATTCAGTCGCAGCCGACGGCCGATGTTCTCCACGTCGATGATAGCGTCGTCCACGATCTCGCCCAATGCGATGACCAGTCCGGCGATGACCATGGTGTTGATGCCGATGCCAAACTTCGACAGCATCAGGGCCGCGGCGAGCAGCGACAAAGGAATGGCTGTGAGACTGATCAACGCAGCGCGCCAGTCGCGAGTGAAGAGCACCAGCACGGCGGCCACCAGCAGGCAGCCGATGACCATTGCTTCGACAAGATTGTGCAGCGAACGTTCGATGAAGGTCGCTGGACGGAAAATGGTGCTGTCGACTTCGATGTCGGTCAGGGCCGGCTTCAACTCAGCAAGCGCCTGCTCGATGCCGCGCGTCACGTCGAGCGTGTTGCCACCCTGTTGTTTCTCCACGATCAACATGATGCCGGGACGATCGTTGATGATGGCGTTGCCGATTGGCGCGCCGTGACCTTCGGTGATCGTCGCCACGTCTCCCAGGCGAATGGGTGAGCCGCCCGATAGTTTCACGACCGTGCGTGCCAGGTCTTCAGGTGTTTCAAGCGGAGAGAGGTGGCGCACAGCGAGACGCTGGTTGGCGGTATCGACAAAGCCTCCGCCGATGACGAGGGCAGCATCGCCAGCGGCCGCCTCAACCTCACTCAACGTGACACCCGCAGCTCTGAGGCGCGCGGGATCCACCAATACTTGCAGCTGTCGATCGCGCTGTCCCCACACCGCGACGTTGGCAACGCCCGGCACAGCCATGAGACGCGGACGAATCGTCCAGCGCACGGTATCCGACAGCGCAATCTGATCGAGCGTCTGCGAGGTTAGGCCGATCTTCATTGCTCTGCTGGTCGCCGACAACGGCGGCAGCATGACGGGCGGGCGAATGTTTGCGGGTAGTCTCGGCGCGATCACCGCGACTCGTTCCTGGACGAGTTGGCGCGCGCGAATGAGATCCGTACCTTCCGCGAAGATCAGCACGACCGAGGAGAGTCCGAGAACGGATTTCGAACGTAGCGTCGCAAGCCCCGGCACGCCAGTGACCGCAGCTTCCAGCGGTACGGTGACGAGATTCTCGACTTCTTCTGTCGACAAGCCAGGCGCTTCGGTCTGCACCTCGACCATGGGAGGAGCGAACTCCGGAAAGACATCGAGAGATACGCCGCGCGTCGCGTTGACGCCGAGCAGAATCAACACCGCGCTCAGCGCAAGCACGAGCACGCGTTGTTTCAGCGCGTTGGTAACGAGCCAGCTCAACATTGCTTGTCAGCTCCTACTTCGCGCCGAATTCGGTGCCAAAGAGTTCCGCCGCACCGGCGGCGACGACGCGGTCGCCCGGATGGAGTCCTCGTGAGAGAAGCGCAACGCCGTCTTGAACAGCGGCAACTTCGACGCGTCGGCGCTCGTAGGTGTGGTCTGCCGTCGTCACGTACACCCATTCGCCACCGTAGATGTCGAGCAGCACGGCGGAGTGGGGAATCGCGAGTCCTTTGGCCTGGCGATTGGCGGGTAGATTGATGGCGACACGCTGGCCGATGCGAAAGCTCGCACCGGGATTTTTCATTGCATAGTAGAGATCGACGGTGGCCCAAGTAGCGTTCGCAGAAGGTGGGCCAGGTACCGGCTTCGCCGCGGTCTGCTGCTGCCCACCGATGGCGCCCACACGTGCGTCGCCTGCGGATTGCACTCGTATCAGATCGCCGACGGGGACCGACACTCGGATCCAAACATCGGTCATGGTGTTGAGAGCATCGATGGCAGGACCAAACTGCGCGCGTTGTAATTGCGCTGCATGCAAATTCGCTCGGGCGACTGCGAGCGCCGCCAGTGATTCATCTCGCGCACGCACGCTGCCTGCCTCTTCGCGCAATAGTGCCTCGGCCCGATCGGCATTCCTCTGCGCGATCTCGAGATCGGCCCGCGCTCTTCCCAGATCCGCATCTGCCCGAGTTTGGTTCGCAGCCAGGGCGGCAAGATCGCTCGTGGAACTCACCGGCAGGCTGCCGACAGCAGATGGCGCGACGATCTCACCGTGCAGTGAAATCCAGCCTGCAACTGTGTTGTCCGTGGCGCTGGCCAGGTCGATTCCCAAGCGCTGCTCCGCCTCGGGCGTCAGCGTCAGGCGCAAAAGCTCAGTTTCATGAGCGATGAGTGTCGCGGTCGCGGGTGCCGACGCGACCTCGGGGAGGGTGGAGTCACAAGCTGCAAGACACCCGCCCGCAAGCGATATTGCGAGGGCGGCGGAACGCCGGAAGCGATGCATTGAGATTGATTCCGTGGGTACGTGGAGCGGACGACGATACCGGTGGCTGATTCGCGCCGGCTCGCCGTTTCTATACAGATTGCGAAGGTTCGGCCGCGAGAGTTATTGCGCTTTCGAGCCGATGACCTGTCCGTTGGGCAGGCGCACCCAGCCGTCCGCATCGCTCTGAACGCTATTGGTAGATGCCGGTGGGAACACTTGATTGGTCAGATCGACCACTGTGGTCTGCGATGCCTCGATGGCGACGGGAATGTTGATCAATCCGAAGCCGGGGGCGTTTGCGGTCACCGTGTAGTAGCCGACCGGCAACTCGACGCTCGCCGGTGCGCGCCCGGAAGGTGCATTTCGATTGTTCACCGAACGCAGCAGCTTGCCATCCTTGGACGACAGTCGGTAATCGCTGTGTGGTTCATAGTCTGAAGGGTCGGCGCCAGGCCGCTCCGTTTCGGTGTACACGATCAGTGAACCGGTCGCTGCCGTGGGCGCTGTCTGCAGCGGTCCGATGATTTCGGGCACGCTGAAAGGTTGCACCGGCGCGCAGCCCGCGAAGGTCAGCGCCAGGAGAACGACATGCGTGCGGAGGAATGTCATTGCGATGTCACCCAGGGCAGTCAGCTATCGTGATTGGATATCTGACTTCACCGTAGCACCGTTGACGGCCGCGGCTGAGGAAGCTTCGTAAACTGTATAGATGCGTACACCCGGCGGGAAGAGCGGGTGACGCGTAATCCGCCCGAGTAGCGCAGGAGGGAGAATCGCTGCGCTACAAGGGCGGGACGGCTGTTAGAACGACGTCGTGAGGGTGGCGCGGAATGCGCGAGGCGAACCCGGGGTGATGTTGGTGTTGTTGTGGGCGAACTGGTAGTAATCCTTGTCCAGCAGATTCTCGATGTTGACCTGCGCACGAATGCGGTCGCTGAACGTGAAGTAGGCGGCGGCATCCACGCGGGTGAAGCTCGGCAAGGTCACGTTGACTCCGTTTGGCGCCAGATTCTGCGTCGCTGCCAGCAAGTCATCTTTGCGGATGATGCCGAGACCCACGCCCCATGTCGAAGAAAAGTCATATCGATTCCACAACGAGAAGGTGTTCTTCGGCAATGCCGCCAGGCGCGAGCCTTTCAGCACCGTTGCGGATTGGTCGCGAGTCACTTCACCGTCCTGGTAGGCGAACGCACCGATGATGCTCCACTGATCGGTAATGCTGCCCGTGACGCCCAGCTCGATGCCTTGATTACGCTGACCATCGACGAGGATGGAGCGAGTGTCCGGATTGGCGGGATCCGGGATGGCGATATTGGCGCGCTCCAATCGGAACAGCGCGGCGGTCAGCGCGAGGCTGGGGGACGCATCCCACTTCGCGCCGATCTCGTAATTGGTGAATTCTTCTGGATCGAGCGACTCGTTGGTTGCCGACAGCGAGGCGAGTTGATCGCCAGCACGCGGCTGATAAGTCAACCCATAGCTGGCATACAGAGACAAAGTTTCCACAGGCTTGTGGATCAGCGCCAGCCGAGGCGAGAGCAGATTGTCCGTCGAGCTGAACTTTGCGCCGGTGCGATTGTTGGTCAGGTCCACCTTGAAGTTGTCGTAGCGCAGACCCGCAACGATGTTCCATTTGGGGGTCAGCACGATCTCATCCTGGACGTAGAGTGCTGCAATTTTCGCGGTGCTTTCGTTGTCGGCATCCGAGGGCGACTGACGCCAGGTGATTGGCGACGCCGTGCGCGGGTTACTCAATGGAACCTGAGTCGAGGTCGCGTCACCGAAGTAGCCGGTTTCCCGGAAATTCGTGGTCTCCTGCCGGCCGAGCTCGACGCCGGTCAGGAAGTTGTGTTGTACGGCACCCGTGTCGATCGTAAAAATCAGATCGGTCTGATTGAAGGCGTTCTGGCGCTGAGTGTCATTGTTGTATGCGGAAATCTGCACCGTGGTGCCGGCCGCATTGACGGCTCCCGGAAACACGTTCTGATAGAACTTGTCGTAGTCGCCATAGCGAAAGCGGCTGCGCAGCACGGTTGTGTCGCTGAAGCGATGCTCGACCAGTGCATTGGCCATCTTCACCGTCGTTGCGGTGGGTGAGCGGGCCGGGTCGCCGAAGAACGTTTCAGGATCGACATTCAAAGGGCGTCCGAGATAGGACGAAACGCCCCGGTCGGCAACCCGCTCATCGTGGAAGTACTCGACGCCAAAGGTGAGCGTCGTGGCGTCGCTTGCCTGCAGCGTCACGGTCGGGTTGATGCCATATCGCTCCAGCGTGACGCCGTCGCGATAGCTCTCCGAATCCTCGTACATGGCGTTGACGCGAAAGGCGAGTCCAGCGCCGAGGCCCTGGCCCACATCCACTGCCAATCGCTTGTTGTCGTAGGAGCCCGCTTGCAGCGTGATGTCTCGGACCTGTTGACCGTCGGCTTGCTTGCTGACGCGATTGATCAAGCCTCCGACGCCGCCGCGACCGAACAGCATGCCATTCGGACCCTTGAGCACTTCGACCTGTTCGATGTTGTAGAGATCGCGATAGTACTGGACGTCATCGCGCATGCCGTCGAGGAAGAAATCACCGGTCGAGCTGTTGCCTCGAATCACCGGCGTTTCACGGTTGCCTTCACCTTGCGCCATGCCGATGCCAGGGACGTAGGCAACCGCGTCACCGATGCTCTGCATGTTCAGATCGTTCATGGTTTGCCGCGTGACCACGCTGATGGACTGCGGGACGTCGCGTAGCAAGGTGTCCGTCTTCGTCGCAGCGGCGAACGGGGTGCTATAGCTTTCGGCGTCCGCCGTGGCACGTACTTTGGGAAGTACCGTGGGGCTTTCTTCGGCGTGCGCAAGAGCGCTGGCCAAGACTGACGCGACAGCAACAGAGATTAAAGAGTGGCGTAGACGAGTTGGGAGTGACATAGGGATCTCGATTTTCGAACGGCCAGAGGCTGTTGTATAATTGTAACAATAATGATTCGCGTTACGATAGCCGGAGTATTGTCGAATCTTTGGCAAAAGGAACGTGTGGAACGTTCGTATCTATGGGCGTGAGAGGCGCGGTCGACGTCGTCGAGCTGAGTCTGCGTGGTCAGCGCTTGATCGCAAGTAACAACACGCCCGCACCGACCAGAGAGATGCCGGCCCAATCCTTGAGCGCCGGGCGCTCGCCCAGAAATGCGACTGCGAAGATCGCTACCAGGATCACGCTCAACTTGTCGATGGGCGCGACCTTGGCCGCCTCACCCAATTGCAGCGCTCGGAAATAGCAAACCCAGGAAGCTCCGGTGGCCAGCGCCGACAGCACCAGGAAGGTCCAGTTGCGCGCCGAGAATGTGAGCGGGTTGACCCACTGGCCGGTAAAGCGAACGAACATTGCCAGCAGCACCGCGATGATGATGGCGCGAATCAGTGTCGCGATATCTGCATCGATGCCCTCCAGGCCCACTTTCGCAAAGATAGCCGTGAGTGCCGCGAATACCGCGGACAATAGTGCCCAATGCAGCCAGTTCATCTGTCATCCCAGAGTTCTGCGCGGCCGTCGCGCGTTGTGATTGTTATAGCACCGCCAGATGAGCGCGAGCCGGTGTAAGCGATCTTGGGCCAGGGCGGGATTTGACCGACAGCACTCGGCCACGGAAATTACTGTCTCGTTACGGCACTGCCTCAGAGTGAGAATCCAGTTCGAGGCGAACGAATCGACGCCTGTGTGATTTCATGCCGGAGAATTGTCATGGCTTATGAAGCAACCGTAGAGGACTTCCTGGGGCGGCATCACCTCGCACATGAGCTCGTGGAGCACGCACCCACAGGCAGCAGTCTCGAGTCGGCCCGGGCGGCTCATATTCCACCGCAGCGGATTGCCAAAGGCGTGCTATTGAATGCAGACGGTAAATATCTGCTGGCGGTAACGCGGGCCGATTGCAATCTCGACCTGGACGAGTTGCGCAGACAGTTGCAGCTGTCGGTCGAGTTGGCGACTCGTGCTGAGGTGGAGAGCGTGTTCGATGGTTGTGCGCGGGGCGCAGTGCCACCGCTGGGACCCGCTTATGGCATCGAGAGCGTTTGGGACGAGCAGCTCATGTCGGAGCCGGAGCTGTACTTCGAACTCGGCGACCACAGACACCTGGTACACGTACGCACCAGGGACTACCTGGCACTCCTCGACAACGAGCGCCACGGCTTGTTCAGCGAGCCCACGATGTCGAGCATCGGCCTGTGGGGAACGGCGTGACGATGAGTCAGCCGGCGGCTCTGAGCCTGGGACGAATGTTGCGCAGAATGACCGTATGGCCGTGCCCGGAGCGCTCGTAATCGTAGTCGCTCAGCGCCGATTCGAGCGCTGCCGTGCAGCCTGGACGATAGCGATCGTGCAGTTCGATCAATAGATTGCGGACTCTGCTCAGCCAGTCGGCGCTGTGGCTCAACACTTCCAGCTCCGCGCCTTCGATGTCCATCTTGAGAATGTCGATGTGATCGACGCCATGCAGTTGCATGACGTCGGCGATCGACACTGCTCGGATGTCGGTCGGCTCGTCGGACTCGACGACGCGATAGCTCCAGGTCGCCGCTTCCGGATTCTCGATTGCCAGCCACGTGCTGCGGCTCCACAGTCCCGCGCGCATCGGCCGGACTCGAGGATAGGCCCTGACGTTCTTGCACAGGACGTCGAAGTTGTTCGCGTCCGGCTCGATCGCGATCACCGCTGCGCCGTGAAATCTCTCGGCAAAGAACACGCTGGCCAAACCGATGTGCGCTCCGGCATCGAGGATGACGCTCGGAGCGGCAACGTCAATGTCGTATTCACGCGCCACGAACACTTCGTCGAATACGCTCTGGTCAGCCGTGCCCGGGCGAATGGCGAGTGCATGGCGGGTTTCGGCCTCGGCCGCCGAGATGAAGCAAATGTCCGGATGCAGCAGCAAGGCGACATAGCCGGTGAGGGCGCGCAGTATTCCGAAGCGGACGCGATACCAGCTCAGCCAGGACCACTGCGAGCGGCTTATCAGTCTGCGAGCGATGCGCTTGAGCACTGCTGGATGGGTCTATGAGAGGTTCAGCACGAGGCAAACGAGGTCGCGCCCTGACCTCGTTACTAAATATTAGACAGAACGCCAGCGGTCGCTGACCCCACCGTGACTTCCCGCGGTTCGAATGAGTCTCATGCTATTTTGTGCGCTGTTCGGGAGGAACCCGCCGTCACACACATGCACACCAAAGCCGAGCCAATTCGATACAACTTGCTACGCGATCTGTCGGTCTCGGCCATCGCTGCTGGCTTCGTGACGGTGCTGGTGGGATTCGCCAGCTCCGCCGCCATCGTGTTCCAGGCGGCACAGTCGCTTGGCGCCACGCCGGATCAGATCAGCTCCTGGGTATGGGCGTTGGGGCTGGGAATGGGCTTCACTTGTATCGCCTTGTCGCTGCGCTACCGCGTACCCGTGGTAACGGCCTGGTCCACACCTGGTGCAGCCATGCTCATCAGCAGCGCCGCCGGAGTGCCGCTGTCCGATGCCATTGGCGCATTCGTACTGTCGTCGGTGCTGATAACGGTCGCAGGCTTCACCGGTTTCTTCGAGCGGATGATCAGTCGTATCCCGGTGTCGCTCGCCTCCGGCATGCTCGGCGGCGTGCTACTGCGCTTTGGGTTGGAAGCGTTTCAAGTGGTCAGAACTCAGCTCGGGCTCGGGCTGACCATGTTCGCGGTTTACGTGCTGGCGCGCCGACTTGCGCCACGCTACGCAGTGATTCTTACGTTGCTCATGGGGGTCGCGTTCTCGGCTGCGACGGGGCTGCTGAACGTCGACGGGCTGGCGCTGCAGTGGGCGACGCCGGTGTTCATCGCGCCGACCTTTTCCATCGCCGCGATGGTCGGAGTCGCGTTGCCGTTGTTCATCGTGACCATGGCTTCGCAGAATGTCCCGGGTGTGGCAGTGATGCGCGCCTCAGGCTATAGCGCCCCGATATCGCCCACCATCGGTTGGATCGGCGTGACCAACACCGTCCTGGCGCCTTTCGGTGCGTTCGCGCTCAATCTGGCTGCGATCACCGCCGCGATTTGCATGGGCCGCGAAGCCCATGAAGATCCCGAGCGACGCTATGTCGCCGCCGTCGCTGCCGGCGTGTTCTATGTTTTGATCGGTTTGCTCGGCGCTTCCGTTGCCGCGCTGTTCACGGCGTTTCCGAAGGAGCTGATCGTAGCGATCGCCGGGTTGGCATTGTTGGGCACGATCGGCAACAGCATGGCGCAGGCGTTACGCGAAGAATCCGGACGCGAGGCGGCGCTGGTGACCTTCCTGGTTACCGCATCCGGCATCTCGCTCATGGGCATCGGGTCGGCATTCTGGGGATTGGTGGCGGGAAGTCTCACCCTGCTGGCCTGGAAGCGCTGACCAGAAGGCGGTCATGATGACTTCAGGGCTTCGGCCACGATCTGCTGCGCCTCGGCGATCAGCATCTGCAGGTGATGCGAGTCGCGGAAGCTCTCTGCATAGAGCTTGTAGAGATTCTCAGTACCGGACGGGCGGGCGGCGAACCAGCCATTGGCAGTCACCACCTTGAGTCCACCGATCGGCGCGTCGTTGCCCGGCGCGCGAGTCAATTTTGCAATGATCGGATCACCCGCGAGCGCTGAGGCTCGCACCGCCTCGCCGGAGAGCTTGGCGAGACGGGCTTTCTGTTCCGGCGTCGCGGGTGCATCGATGCGCGTGTAACTCGGAGCACCGAACTGTGCTGTGAGTTCGCGGTAGTGCTCGCCAGGGTCCTTGCCAGTGCGCGCAGTAATCTCGGCTGCGAGCAGTGCGAGGATGAGTCCATCTTTGTCGGTGGTCCACACTGTTCCATCCAGGCACAGGAAGCTCGCGCCTGCGCTCTCTTCGCCGCCGAAGCAGACCGAGCGGTCGAGCAAGCCCGGCGCGAACCATTTGAATCCGACCGGCACTTCGAGCAGTCGGCGCTTCGCTGCCGCAACCACACGATCGATCAGGCTGCTCGAAACGAGCGTCTTGCCCACCGCCGCGCTCGCGCTCCAACCCGGGCGAGCGTCAAGCAGATAGCGAATTGCGACCGCCAGATAGTGGTTCGGATTCAGCAGGCCCGCCGAGGGCGTGACGATGCCATGGCGGTCGGCATCCGTGTCGTTGCCGAAAGCGACGTCGAACCGGTCCTTCAGCCCGAGCAGGCCGGCCATCGCGTAAGGACTCGAACAATCCATACGAATCTTGCCGTCGTGATCCACGGTCATGAACGAGAAGGTCGGGTCCACGCTCGGATTGACCACATCGATATCGAGGCCGTACACGCGATTGATCGGCTCCCAGTAGTGCACGGCTGCACCGCCGAGAGGATCCGCTGCGATCTTCAATCCTGCGGCGCGGATCGCATCCATGTCGATGACCTGTCGCAGGTCCTCCACATACGACGCCGCGAAATCCTGTTCCCGGATCGTTGAATTACGCTGTCCCTCAGCGAGTGACACTCGCTTCACCCCGCGGTTGCCTTCGTGCAGCAGTGTGTTGGCGCGCGCCTGAATCCAACCCGTCACGTCGGATTCGGCCGGGCCACCGTTCGGTGGGTTGTACTTGAAGCCGCCATCCGCTGGCGGGTTGTGCGACGGGGTGATGACGATGCCGTCGGCCAGCCGGTCGGTGCGATCGCGGTTGTGCACCAGAATCGCGCGCGATATCGCGGGCGTCGGTGTGAACCCATCTGCGCTCTGGATGATCGTCTCGACTGCGTTGGCGGCAAGCACTTCCAAGGCGGTACGTTGCGCCGGCCCAGACACCGCATGCGTGTCGCGGCCCACGAAGAGCGGCCCACTGATGTCGTGCATACGCCGGTAGTCGCAGATCGCCTGACTGATCGCGACGATGTGCGCTTCGTTGAATGATCCGTTGAGCGGCGAGCCACGATGCCCGCTGGTGCCGAAGCTCACCAGCTGTGCCGGATCGTTCGTGTCGGGCTGGCGTGCAAAGTATTCACGCTCGAGCTGCACGGGGTCGATCAGCAGTTCCTTGGGCGCCGGTTTGCCGGCCAGCGGGGACAGAGCCATGCGATACCTCGTTAGAAAGCCGGGCAGGGACGCACGTGCCAGATCTCGCTGGCGTACTGCGCGATGCTTCGGTCGCTGGAGAACTTTCCGGATGCTGCCACATTCAGTATCGCCTTGTGCGCCCATGTGGTCGGATCGCCGTAGAGTTGTACCGCGCGCGCATCCGCATCGAGATAAGAATGCAGATCGGCGAGATGCATGTAGTGATCTCCGTGAGTCAGCAGCGCGTCACGAATCGGTGCGAACACGCCAGGCTCGTAGCGACTGAAGTGATCGGTGAAGATGAGGTCGAGTGCGGCCCGGATCTCGGGCTCATGATTGTAGTGCCAATGCGGGTCATACCAAGGGCGGGAGTCGGCCACCTGCTGCGCAGTCAGCCCGAACAAGAAGAAGTTCTCTTCGCCGGCCTCTTGTGCCATCTCGATAGTGGCGCCGTCGCGCGTGCCTATCGTGAGGGCGCCGTTCATCATGAATTTCATATTGCTGGTGCCGCTCGCTTCATAGCCCGCGGTGGAGATCTGGTTGGACAGGTCGGCGGCGGGCATCAGTCGTTCGGCGAGTGTGACGTCGTACTCCGGGAGGAACACGACCTTGATCCGTCCGTGCACTGCCGGATCCCCGTCGATCGTTCCGGCGACGTTGTTGATCAACTTGATGATCAGCTTGGCAAGCCAGTAGGCCGGCGCGGCCTTGCCGCCGAATATGAAGGTTCGAGGCTGCAACTGGAGATTGGGGTGCTCGCGCAGTCGGTTGTAGAGCACGATCACACGCAGCACGTTCAGGAGCTGACGTTTGTATTCGTGGATCCGTTTGACCTGGCAGTCGAACATGCTGTCGGGATCGATCGCTACATTGGTGCTTGCCTTCAGCCAGTTGGCGAACTGCACCTTGGCCGCGCGCTTTGCCTCGAGGAACTCGGCTTGGAAGCCACGGTCTGTGGCGAGCGCCCGAAGCGCGCGCAGCTCCTCTAAATTCGTGATCCAGGCATCGCCGATAGCGTTCGATATCGCGCTCGACAGTGCCGGGTTGGCCAGCTGCAACCAGCGGCGCGGCGTGACGCCGTTGGTCTTGTTGTTGAAGCGCTCGGGGAACATTTCGGCGAAGTCCCTGACCGTGTGAGTTCGCAGTAGGTTCGTGTGAATTTCCGCGACTCCGTTGGTGCTGTGGGAGCCGAGGATGGCCAGGTGCGCCATGCGGACATGCTTGCCCCCGGCCTCGTCGATCAGGCTCATGCGCGCAACTCGCTGATCGTCTCCAGGGAAGCGCGCCCGCACCTGGTCGAGGAACCGTCGGTTGATCTCGAAAATGATTTCGAGATGACGTGGCAACAGTAGCTGGAACCATTCCAGTGGCCATTGTTCCAGCGCCTCGGGCAGCAACGTGTGATTCGTATACGCGAGGGTCTGCTGCGTCACGTTCCACGCTTCGTCCCAACCGAGATGTTCCACGTCGAGCAGGATGCGCATGAGCTCGGCGACCGCGAGCGAGGGGTGGGTGTCGTTGAGTTGGATCGCAACCTTGTCGGGCAGCCTGTACCAGTCCGTGTTGGCGCGCCGAAAGCGTCGCGTGAGGTCTCCGAGCGAGCAGGCGACCAGAAAATACTCCTGCACCAGGCGCAGGCCCCGGCCACGCGTGGTGGAATCATCCGGATACAACACTCTAGTCAACGATGCGGCCAGCAATGATTCCGTCAAAGCCCCCACGAACTCGCCCGCGCTGAATTGCTGAAAATCGAAGTCGTCCGGGGCGGCGGCGCCCCATAGCCGCAGCGTGTTGACCGTCTGGCCGCCATAGCCGACCACCGGTCGGTCGAATGGCACCCCGATCAAGGTCGACGGGCGATTCGGGATCAGCTCGAAATTACCGTTGTGCATCACGAACGAGCAGCCGAAAGCAACTTCGAGGCACTCTTCGGGACGAGCGATCTCCCAGGGATCGGGGCGCCGCAGCCAATTGTCGGGCTGCTCGTGCTGCCAGCCGTCGCGAATGGACTGTTGAAACATGCCGTACTCATAGCGCAGCCCATAACCCATCGCCGGCAGTTGCAGCGTGGCCATCGAGTCCAGGAAACAGGCCGCCAGGCGCCCGAGTCCGCCGTTGCCGAGGCCCGGATCCGGTTCCTGATCGAGCAGGGCCAGCCAGTCGATGTTTTTCTGAGCAGCGGCGCTCTGCGCGAGGTCATCCAACAGCAGGTTCGTGACGTTGTTCGCGAGCGAGCGGCCGATCAAGAACTCCATCGACACGTAGTACACCATCTTGGGGTCCTGACGAGCGTACGTCTCCGTGGTGCGCGCCCAGCGATGTGCGAGCACATCCCGCACCGAGTGCGCAAAGGCATCGAACTTGTCTCGCGCGGACGCGGTGGCGGGATCCTCCGCCTTGTCGAAAAGAAGATGACGTTCGTAGAAGGTGTTCTCGTTGCCGGTGAGCTGGATTCCACCGCATCCATAGCGTGGAGGCAGATGCGAATCGATGTGCGGCTGCGCGCGCGCTGTAAGGGGCTCAGGCTCCATGGGGGCTCTCGTTTACGCGAGCTAGGAAGGCATGGCAGCGTGCGCTTAGCCTGATGAAAGCGTCAAGGCTGCGTACGATTGACATTACGAGAATCCTCGTAATATCGTATGGATCATGGAAACCAAGCATGCCGTCGAAGCCTTGGGTGCGCTTGCGCACGAGCACCGCCTCGGGATTTATCGACTTCTGGTAGAGAGGGGGCCCGCAGGGCTTGCCGCTGGCGCGATCGGTGAGGCCCTCGGCCTGGCGCCTTCGTCGCTTACCTTTCATCTGCAGAATCTGCACCGTGCTGGACTGATCGTGCAGCGGCGTGAGAGTCGCAGTCTGATCTATAGCGTGGATTTCGCTGCGATGAACGATCTGGTCGGGTATCTGACCGAGAACTGTTGCGCCGACAGCGGCAGTGCGTGTGTCACTGCCTGCAAGCCCGCTTCGTCGTCGAAGACGGGCAAGCGAAAAAAGGTTGCATAGCCATGGCCACGATCCCGTCCCATGACATCATGTCGCACCTGACTACGCAGGTACCAAACGTTCACGTCGACCATTTTCGGGCGCCGGGCAACGATCAACTACTCGCGGCTCGCCGTTCGGCTCACGCGCCGCGCATCTTGTTACTGTACGGATCGGTCCGCGTTCGTTCTTACAGTCGATTGCTCGCGGAGGAGGCGGGGCGCTTGTTGACAGTCATGGGCGCCGAGACGAGGTTCTTCAATCCTTCCGGAATGCCACTGCCGGACGACGCTCCGGAGAGCCATCCTAAAGTGCGCGAACTGCGCGAACTGGCGCAATGGGCGGAAGGTATGGTGTGGAGCTCGCCGGAGCGTCACGGCGCCATGACCGGGATCATGAAGGCGCAGATCGATTGGATTCCTTTGAGCGTCGGCTCGGTGCGTCCGACGCAAGGCAAAACGCTCGCCGTCATGCAGGTGTCCGGCGGATCGCAGTCCTTCAACGCAGTGAGTCAGATGCGGGTGTTGGGGCGGTGGATGCGCATGATCACCATCCCAAACCAGTCGTCGGTGGCAAAGGCGTATCAGGAGTTCGACGAAGAGGGGCGTATGAAGCCGTCGCCGTACTACGATCGCGTCGTCGATGTGATGGAAGAGCTCGTCAAATTTACGTTGTTGACGCGTGACGTAGCCAGCCATCTGGTCGATCGCTACAGCGAGCGTAAGGAGAGTGCAGCAGCTCTATCCCGACGCGTACAGCAACAGGCGATTTGATGGGATTGTCGCCCAGGCGGAATGCTGTCCCGCCACATTCCTTGAAAACAAGCTAGCGCTGTTGATCTAGCGCGGGACAGCAAGCATGCTCGGGTGGAGAACAATTACATTCACCTGCTACGACCCGGCCCATGAAAAGTTTCCGACGCCTGTTGCTGGAGAGACTGGTCGCGGGCCGTCCTCGCCGAGCATTGCAACTCAGCTGCGCGCACCTGGAAGTATGCGGTGTTCGAATGCGTGTGCCGCAGGACAGCCCGCTGTTTGACGCCAAGGGCGGAGAAATCATCGATTTGCCCATGGATGGGGTGATCGCGCCGTATGTGCTCGATCATGGGCGATGGCAAGCCGAGGAGCTCGATTTTCTAGGTGCGCATTTGCCGAATGGCCGCTGTGTGCTCATCGATGTCGGTGCAAACATCGGTCTGATCACGCGTCAGTTGATGCATCGCTTGCCAGCCATCGCGGCAGCAGTGTGTTATGAGCCCCATCCGGGAAATTTCCAGCTCCTCAAGCGCAACCTCAGTCATCTTCCGCAATGTCATCTGGTACAGGCCGCCGTGGGCACGGCGGAGGGGCAGCTGACTTTCTATGAAGACCAGCGCAATGCCGGCAACTATTCGCTCAATCTGAGCGCCATGCGAAATACAGAGTATCGAACCAGCGTCGTCCACTGCCTGCCGGCAACGGAAGCGCAACTTCTGGCACCGTTGGATGAGGGGTTGCGTCTGCTGCCGATGATATGGAAGTCAGATACTCAGGGGTTCGATGAGCTCATCATGGCCACGTTGCCCGATGAGTTCTGGGCGCGCGTGCATGGTGGCGTCATGGAGATCTCGCGAGTGGAGCGACCGCCCTTCGATCGCGCTCGACTGCGTTCCATTCTGGCGATGTACCCGATCCGGCGGTTCGGTCACGAGCTCGACCGAAATGTCTCAGTGAACGAGATTCTGGGGTACGCCGAGGGTGACGACGATCAGCATCGCGACTTGTTCTTCGCAAGGGCCTGACTTCGGGGAACGTCCGCAGCGCCAGACTGGGTCAGGTACAGCTCCAAGGTGCGCTGGCCGATGGCGTCCCAGTCGTAGGCGCTGAGATCGGCCGTTTGACCCTCATCGAGGCACGCGTCGTCCATTGCTTGCAACAGATGCTCGCTCGTCAGCTGGCCGCTGAAGAGAGTCACCCAACGCGCCCCGACGTGACTTTGGATCTCCGGCAGCGCTCCCAGGTTGGGGGCGAGCACGGCGCGATTGAACGACAGCGCCAGAAACACACTGCCGGAATTCAGGATGTCTTCAAAGGGCAACACTACGACGTCAGCGGCGCCGACGTATAGCGGCACTTTGTCATCGGGGACGAACTCCAACGACAGGCGGATGCGGCGGTCATCGGCTACCAATTTCTGCAGCTCGTCGGTGCGGATCATGTGACCTGGTTGACCGGCTATCACGAGCTGCACGTCCTGCCGCGGCAACTGTCGGAATGCCTCGATCAACAGGGGGACATTCTTGTAGGGGCGGATGTTGCCGAAGAACAGAAATGTGAATCGATGCTCGAGGCCCAGCTGGTTCCGACAACTCTGCCGGGGCGGCGCGTTCAGGTAGGCATCGCGATAGTGTCCATGAGGAATCACCGCTGCGGCCTTGTTGTGTAGCGGCGGGTACATGGCCAGCGCGGATGCCAGTCCATTGTTCGTGAGCGCGATGGCGTGCGTGCACGCGCGCGGGAACCACAGCGGGAACAGTATTTCCCCCAGTGGCAGATGGCGCTCATGCGGCTTCAAGTTGTGCACTGTCCAGACGATACGGGTTTTGAGCAAACGCAGCAGAGCAAACAACAGCGCGAGGCGCATATGCTTGAGGAGCGCGCGAAACGAAGAGCGGGCGCGTAGGTGCAGGTCGGGCCAGTGGATGTGCAGGACGTCGTAACGTCGTTTCAGTGCTCGTGCAAAGGTGAAGTTGTCGACGCGCACGCCGCGTCGCTCGAGACTTTCCGACAAGCTGCGTAGATAGGGGTTGTCGCCGTGCTTCGGAAACATCAGCACGCGCAGCGGCGAGTTCCGGGAAGTCCGATCCGATAGGTTGTTCTTGGTCACGGTGCCGACTTGAATCACGATTCGCGCCGATCGATTTGTAATGAGCCGCCAAGCGCGGCGAGTCTATAGCGGCGCGATGGTGTGCACAATGCGATCTGCGACCAGTGGAGCGAATGTTTGTTTTATGCGCGCCAGAACAGTGCCGCGGGTGGATGTTCTTGCACCAGTCTGAGATGGCGGCACAACCGTTTCGCGCCCGATACTGTCCTTTGGTTGGATCGACAGGCGCCAGAAGCTCCGTCTTCTGATCGTAACAACCCAACTGTATAACGCCACGCTCCGATAACCCGACGGAGCGTTTTGAATGCTGAATTTCGTACCGCGCGGTCCCGCGGCATGTGTCGTATTTGTTTCGGCTGGCGTACTGGGCGCGGCTTGCTCTGCCTCGGCACAAGAGATGCCAGAGGCCACGCTGGATACGGTCATCGTCACCGGCACGCGCGATGCCAAGCGCACGCAGTTCGACACGCTGACTCCGATCGATGTGATATCGAGCGATGCTGTCAATGGCTCAGTTGCCAACGAGCTGGGCGACTCGCTCGCGCAGCTCGTCCCGTCTTTCAGCGTTCAACAGCAGCCGAGTGCCAACGGTCAGCAGTTCGTGCGGCCCGCGCGCTTGCGTGGCTTGTCGCCGGATCAAACGCTAGTGCTGGTCAACGGCAAACGCTTCCACCGCTCGTCGCTCATCAGCGTGCGTGGTGCGCAGGCGCCGGATCTGGCGCAGATTCCATCCTTTGCGATCAAGCACATTGAAGTGCTGCGCGACGGTGCATCCGCGCAGTATGGATCGGATGCGATTGCGGGCGTCATCAACATCATCCTCGATGACTCGCAGGGTCTCCAAGGCTTCAGCCAGTACTCGAAGTTCTATGCGGGCGACGGAACGGATCGCCAGCTCGGCATCCGCGGCGGCCTCGCGGTCGGCGATGGTGGATCGGTGGTCGCGACCGCGGAGTGGGCGGATACGGATGCAACTTCACGCACTCGCCAGCGGCCGGATGCAATTGCGTTTCAGAGCGCGCACCCCGACTTGGACGTTTCAAATCCCGTGCAGCGCTGGGGCTTGCCGGAGAATCGCTGGTACCGCTCGGCTCGCTGGACATCTACAACATCGATGTGAGCAAGCGCTTCAGCCAGTCGCGAACGTTTGCTGTGACGCCTGCGATTCGTCAGCAGTTGATCGCGGCGGGCGTGCCGGGTGCAGAGTCGTTCACGGGCGTGAGCTTCTTTACGAACGACTTCGACACACGCACTCGTGGCGTCGATCTGGTCGCTGCGTATGCGAAGCGAGTCGGTCCTGGCCGGTTGAGCTTGACTGCTGCGTACAACTACAACGATACGGAAGTCACGTCCGGATCGCTCACAGCGGATCCGACGCAGCGGACGGTGTTCGAGGAAGGTATCCCTTCGCGGAACCTGACGGCCGCGATGGGATACGAGTTCGGTCCGCTGAAGCTCACGACGCGGGCTCGTTACTACGGTCCTTGGACCGATTCAACGGGCAATACGACGGGTGACCTGACGCAACGCTTTGGCTCATTCACTCAGCTCGATCTCATGGCGGAATGGACGCCGACGGATACCGTGTCTGTGGCGCTCGGTGCCGAGAACGTGTTGGATGAGTACCCCGACGAGGCGGTCTTCCAGGCCAGTCGAGGATTGATCTACTCGCGCAATTCGCCTTATGGTACGGACGGTGGGCGCTACTACGTGCGCATGAATGTGAAGTACTGATGATGCAAACACTCTCGCGGCGGACCTTCCTTGGCGCGAGTGCCGCCGCGAGTTTCATGGCAAGCGCGCCGGCCCAGCCCGTTTCTATAGCGAGCGCGCCGACCCTTGCCGCGGACGAGTCGTACTGGGCCAAGATCGCGGCCCAGTACGACCTGCCTAGCGGCGTCATTCAGCTCGAGAACGGCAATTGGGGCGTGATGTCACGACCCGTGCTCGCCGCCTACGAGCGTCACCAACGCATGGTGAACCAACAAAGCTCCTACTACACGCGACGCGAGTATGGACCGGACTTTCAGCAAGTCCGGGAGCGCGTTGCTAACGCGCTAGGCGTTGGCGCGGAGGAGATCGCTCTCACACGTAACGCGACGGAAGCGTTGCAGGCACTGATCGGCGGCTACAACCGCCTACGGCCGGGAGACGCGGTGCTGTATGCGGATCTCGATTACGACAGCATGCAGGCTGCGATGAACTGGCTGCGAGACCGGCGCGGCGTGGAAGTCATCCGCATCGCGTTGCCCGAGCCTGCGAGCTATCAGGGCTTGATCGACGCTTACGAACAGGCGTTTCGCAAGCATCCACGCATCAAGCTCGCTCTGCTTACGCACCTCAGCCATCGCACCGGGCTCGTGCTGCCGGTGAAGGAAATTATAGAGCTGGCGCGCACGCATTCGGCAGATGCGATCGTCGACTCCGCCCATGCGTGGGGCCAACTCGAGTTTCGGCCTGCCGACCTGGGCATCCAGTTCATGGGCGTCAATCTGCATAAGTGGATGGGCGTGCCGCTTGGGGTCGGCGCGATGTACATCCGTCGCGACCGCATCGCCGACATCGATCCCTTCATGGCTAACGACGAAGTGCCCGCCACGGATATTCGCGCTCGCGTGCATACGGGGACGGCGAATTTCGCTGCGTATCTAACCGTGCCGGACGCGTTCGACTTCCATGAGCAAGTCGGCGGCACACCGGCGAAAGCGGCACGTCTGCGTCATTTGCGCTCGTTGTGGGTGGCGCCGCTTCGCGATCATCCACAAATCCAGATACTCACGCCGGATGACCCGCGACTCAGTGGAGGCATCACTTCTTTCCGGTTGAGGGGTCGGGAGAGTGTGGCCGTCGCGAAGGAACTGCTCGAGCGACACAAGATCTTTACGGTACACCGCGTGGGTGTCTCAGCCGGACCTTGTGTACGCGTGACGCCAGGCATCTTCAATTCTGCGGATGATCTGCAAAAGCTGGTGCACGCGCTGAAGGAGATGGCGGGGGCTTGAACCAAAAGGTCACGCTCCCGCGCGCTCGATGTGCCAAAACGTCGACAGGTACAAATAACTGCCTACACTTTGCCACATGGCTCGCCCGGCGGCGCCGCGGGCATCCGCCCGCAATCAGATCACCCGCCATTCATCCGCACGGCGCCATCCCGCGAACAACGTCACTGCCGCGACGAGCGCAAGCCACAGCGCGAAAGGAACAATCGTCGCGATCCGAGCGCTCTCGGACGCTTCCGCCATGACAAACTCGGGTAACGCGAGCGGCTCCAGAAGGTTGAGTCGGCCGCGTGTTTCACGGACCCCCGGTGCCGGCGGCTGAGTAATCTCGGCCTGCACGAGGGGGTATACGTGAGTACGCAGCAGCTGCTGATATTGGCGAGCTGCTTGTTCGAATCGGCGTTGGCGTTCCGAGTCAGTGCCGGCGAGCGCGGCGAATGCCGTCTCCATGCCAAGCGTTGGCATGAGAAAGCCCGCGGCATACGCGACCCGCTCCTGTCGAGCGAGATGGTCGTCCATGGCGGATTTCAATGATGACAGGCGGCGCTCGGTTTCCGGCACGAGAAAGGTCAGTCGGGTCGCGTGGTCGAGGCTCGTGACTTTGCTCAGGTAGGGCGACAGATCGGGGCGAGAGCTCAGCGCCTGAGCGAGTAAGGTATCGCGCTCGCCGTCGATGGCATCGCGGACCTGACGCTGGTGATCGACATACTCGACCGCCGACGGTGGCGGATCGAACGTTGCGAGTAGCGCCGAACCCGCCATTGGTAAGCCGATGATGAGCAACGCCCAGATCGCGGCCAGCATGCCCAGCGCCGCGCCTGCGCCGGGCTGGCGGGCCAGCACGAACAGCGCGACGCCGGACCAGAACAGCACGTAGAGCAGGGTAAGTAACAAACTGATGGCCAGCGCCGGTGCGACTTCTCCCAGTGACACGCCGGCGATGGCGAGAGCGACGACCTGAGCGAGCAGCACGGCCGGAATGAACCAGGCCAGGATGGCCGTCATCCGTGCGCCGAGCCAGCGGCGTGGTCCAGTCGCTTGCGCGGCCACGAGGCGTAACATGCCTCGATCACGCTCGAATGTGATCAACAGCGCGCACAACAGAAGCAAGCCGATAGGTAGCAGCACCACGATCGCGAATGCGAGATCGAAACGTCCCAGCGCCAGGCCGCGCGGATTCTCGAAGTCATAAGTGTCGATGAATCCGAACGGCGTGTTGAGCTTGATTTCCAAACGGCTCGGTGCGAGGTCGCTCACGCCCGAGGCGAGCGGCGACAACGGCAGGTGCGGCTTGAGTGCGTGCCGCCGCACGAAATATTCGCTGTAGCCGGCGACGTTGGTCGGATCCTGCCAGTACGCCACCTGGCCCGCGTCTTCGGACACTTTGTCTCGATAGGCGAGCGCCCGCTCGAGTGTGTTCGCGATCAGCGCTTGGTCATCATTGCGTGCGCGATCCAAGGCGGAGCTCTGCTGAGCATGCTTGGCAGCCGTCGTCGCGGCGCCCCAGGTGAAGCTCGCCAGCAGTATGACCACGACCGACCACAGCAACGGCGAACGGCCGACGCGCAGCCACTCCCAAAAAAACAAATCACGAAACTTCGGACCACTCACGGCGTGATTCATGGGTGCAGCCCTCGGGCGGTAACGGTGAGCGACGACCCGGCAATGGCGAGCCAGGCGAGCAGTGCGACGAAGGCAGGCCACGCGGGCATCGAGGCCGTGCCAATTCGGGGCGCGGCATAGGCGAACTCGGGAATCTGCGACCACAGCCGTTCGTCATTCACGTGACGCTCGGTGCCATGGGCTGAATGCGCCATGCCGTCGGCATTCATTCGGTTGACGAGGTCGCGCCGGTAGCGCTCGGCAGTGTCGATGAAGTGACGGTGATGACTGAAGTCAGTGCCCGCGAGCGCCGGCGAACCCGCCTGGATCGCAATGGTGGGAGACAAAAAACCGAGCAGCGCGAACCAGCGATCCTGGCGCTCGACCCGATCGTAGAAGGGCTTCAGGACTCGATCGAACGCTGCATGGCTGTGTCGCTCCATGAAGTCGAGCTCGGCCATGCGCGGATTGGGAATATCTTCGAGCCGGCTCACGCCGTAGCGGGCCAGCAATGCCTGCTTGTTCCGTTGCGCCTGCTCGTCGGACCAGAAGGCCGGCGCTTCGCTTGCCATCTGCTGGTGAATCGACTGGCTGGAGGGCAGCGGGCTGGCCGTGTCGACCAGGGTGCTCGCGGCTCGGGGCAGTGCGAGCGAGAATGCGATCCACAATCCAAACAAAATGGTCATGGCCAATCTGGCGTTACGGGCTCGTAACGAGATCGTCACACCGATCGCGGCGAGCAGCGCGATGTACGCGGCCACAGTCGCGCACCATGCAAGGATCCTCGCCAATGTGTCTGAGCTCAGGTTGCCGAACAGGGCGAGCCCGCCGAGCGTGATTGCCGCGACAGGAACGATCAGCAGGGCGGTGGTACTCACCCACACTGCTAACGTCTTGCTGATGACGATGGTGCTTGGGTGAATGGCCGCGCCCAACGCCAATCGTGTCGTGCCTCGCTCGCGCTCTTGTGCAACGAGCGTGAAGGCGAGCAGAAACACGATCAGCGGTGCCACCCCGGCAATCAACGCGACCGGGCTGGCAAAGCCGATCCGCTGCAGGGGCGAGGCGTTCTGTTGCGGTCGGTACAGCATGTCATTCTGATGGTGGGCTTCGAGCCATACTGTCTGGCCGAGGAATGGATTGCCGCCCGGGTCCAGCGCGCTCAGCGCTGGCGCGGGTTTGAAGGCGAAAATGCTGTAATGAGCGGCGCTGTGAGGGTCTTTCTCACCCTGTCCCAGCCAGCGTTGTCGCTCGGCGGCCGCCACCTTTTGTTTGGTGGCATCCACGCGTGCGCTGTCCACGGCGATCGAGATGCAGGAAAGGACCACGACGATCGCGAGGGCCAACAACGACCACCAGGCGCGACGATCCCGCCGCAACATGGCGGTTTCCAATCGAAGCAACGAGAGAATCATGATGCCAGCCTCTGCAGATAGAGCTGCTCCAGCGCCACAGGATCCAGCGTCGCGGCGTCGCGCTCATCGACCATTCGCCCGGCGCGGAGAATGCCGAGTCGATGCGCCACGTCCTTGACGCGAAACAAGTCGTGCGTCGCCATTAGCACCGCAATGCCACGCTCGGATGCGGCCCGAATGACGTTGGAAAGATCGTTCGCGGCGCTCGCATCGAGCCCCGAGGTCGGCTCATCGAGCAGCAGCAAATGAGCCTGTTTCGCCAGTGCGATCGCGACCCCGACCTTTTGTCGCATGCCCTTGGAGAAGTTACCCGCCAGACGCTCATGCGCTTCGGGCTGCAGGCCCGCCTCACTGAGCAGCTGGCGCGCGGTCGCTGCGTCGATCTTTCTTCCTGCGAGCAACGCAAAGTAAGTAAGGTTCTCGATCGCGCTGAGCGAAGGATGCAACATCACAGTCTCTGGCAGATAGCCGATGCGTGCGCGCGCACCGAGCGGGTCGGCGGCAGCATCGGCGCCCGCGACCGTGATCGAGCCACGGTCGGGTCGCAGGAATCCGAGAATCATATTCAAGGTCGTCGTCTTACCGGCGCCGTTGGGGCCGAGCAGCGCATAAACCTCGCCGGGCTGCAGGTGCAGGGAAAGATCTTCGACCGCGTGCACGGCGCCGAAGGCAATCGATACGGAATCGAGCTCGAGTGTCGACATGGTCACCTCAGAAGCTGGCGAGCAGGGCGATTTCCACGGTGCGCGGTGCGCCGACCTGGAATTGACTGGGCGATACGTCCGAATAGTCCACGTAGAACTCATCGTTCAGATTGCGCCCACGCACCGAGATCTCGCCGAAGCTCACCTTGTAGCCGACCGCCGCATCGATGGTCGTGTAGCCGCGGGCGCGGATGGTATTGGCGTTGTCGGTGTAGAAGCTGCCGGCGTGCCGCAGTCCCGCGCTCAGCGTGACGGGTAGGGAATCGAAGCTGTAGAACGCAAACAGATTCGCAATCGTCTCGGGAATGCGCGGCGGCGTCTTGCCTTGGCGACTGATGCCGCCGGCTTCGATGAGCTCATCGAACTTCGCATCGAGTTTCGTGTAGTTCGCATCGATCCGCAGCTGTGATGTGACAGACGCGGACAGCGACAGCTCGACGCCGCGCGAGGACTGTCTGCCGCCCTGAATGCTCAGTGCGGGATTCGCCGGATCGCGCGTGATGATGTCGTCTTGGACCAGGCGATAGCCTGCAAGCGTTGCATCGATGCGATCGTCCCAGAGGCTGCTCTTAATGCCGAGCTCCACGGACTCGCCTTTGGTGAGGTCGAAGCGCGAATTGGCGGACGACAGGGACAGGATGTTGCCGACCGGTGCGACTGCCTTACTGTATTGCGCGAATAGTTGCGTCTTCGGCGCGAGGTCATAGACGGTGCCGAGTCGATAGGAGAGGGCGCTGTACTCACGCTCGAACTTCGGTGAGTTGACGATGAGTCGGTCCAGATCGATCCAGTCGTGACGCGCGCCGCCGGCCACCCTCCAGCGCGACGTGAGATCGATGGCGTTCTCGAAGAATACCGCCGTCACGTCCACTTCCGATTTTTGATTGATGGGCTCAAGAGAATCCGTGCCGCCCGGGAAGGTGCCGCGCTCCGGCTCGAACAGATCGACGGATGTGGTCGTTGCGAAGTAGCGTCGCGTGGCGAACGACAACCGGCTCGCCTCCGCGCCGATGGCAAAGCGGTTGCGCAGTCCGCCGATCGTGATATCGCCCGATAGCGTGGGGCGTTCGATCGAGTATTCGATGTCGTGGGTGACGATGCCCGTGGACCGATCCAGCAGCCCGCTCGAAGGGTTGAAGTTGAAGATCTCGGCGTTGATGAAGCTCCGGTCGGAGCGGTAGTTGCCGAATTCGTTGCTGAATGCGAGCGCATCGTTGATTTGCCAGCGCACGCGCGAGCGCAGCCAGAGCGTGTCGGAATCCAGGACGGCGTCGGTGACGTTGAAATTCGTTCTGCGCAGGGCGCGATCGATCACCAGATCTCCCGGTGCAGTTGCTGCAGACGAGGGACTACGAGCGATTGCACGTGGCACTAGCGGCGTGCCTAAGTCGGCCGTGTCGTAATCGTCCTCGCTGTAGTCGGCGGCGAACTCCAGCAGCAAAGAATCCGTCGGCTTGAGCGTTGCGCTGAGACTGGTCGCAAGGAGCCTGGAATCGCTGTCGTGCACCCAACCGGCCGATTGGCCGCGTGCAGCGATACCACGAATGGCCGCGCGCTCACCGAGCGGCAGATTGACGTCGCCGGCCAGGCGCACCGTGTCGTAGCTGCCATAGCTGGCGATGGCCTCGATTTGATCCGTGCCGAGCATGGCTTGCTTCGGTACCAGGTTGATGGCGCCGGCCAGCGCGCCCTCTCCGTAGAGCACCGAGGCTGGCCCTTTGAGAATTTCGATACGTTCGAACATGAAAGCGTCGCTGGCGCGCGAATAGATGAGCGGCGAAGCCACTCGCATGCCGTCGTACAGCAGGCCCACCGCCGCGCCGCTGAATCCTCGCATCGTCGGGGCGCCAGGACTGGTCGCCGGCAGCGAGGAAGTGACTCCCGGGGCGCGATTCAGTGCTTCGATGTTGGTGCGGGCCCCCAGTTCGGCGATCTGTCGTTCGGACAGAATGTCGACGATTGCCGGGGTCTCGCGCGCGGTCAGCCCGATTCGGCTGCCCGTGTCAGTGCGTGCATCCAGCAGCAGTTGACGATCGGCCACGCCGGTCACGATCACCTGTTCGAGCGTGCCGTCGGACTGTTGCGCGTGGCTGGTTGAAGTCAGGAGGACGAAAGAAATAACCGGCAGGCTCACGCCCGCCGAACGGATCGACTTTGATGAAATACGCATGGATCACCGTCTGCAAACAATTGCCGACCAGCAGCGCACGCTCGCACGGACCAAGGTCGTGCAAACGCAATGGCTGATGGAATAGCGGCCAGCTCAGGCGGCGTAGGGCCGGCCTGCGCAAGGGCTCGCGGAATGAGCAACGTTCAGACGGCGGGAGGTGCTCTGCTTCGATACGAAGCAGCAGCTTGGGAAGGGGCAGCCGGCAGGATTTCGGCGGGTGCCGCAACGTGCTGGCGATCAGAGGTGGCTACATATGCGACGACAGCGGGCGCCGCGCCGGCACTGGGCAGTGAGACGCAAAACGCGCATAGCTCTTTGTGGGTGTGTTGGCCGCCCAGATCTTCTGCCGGCACATGGAAGTGCGTCGCGGACGCAAACATCCAGACGCAAAGCATCATCGACAGCACGACGGCGAGGCGTCGTTGCAGGCGATGAGGCGGCAGTGATGAGGAGGACGATTGTCCCACGGTAGTTCGAGGCGCGACCAGGTCGGCGCGGACAATAACACAATGTTCGTGTCACGGAAGACCCTCGGCGTTCAGAAACATTCCCTGACGGTCCAGCAGCGATCGTTGAGACGAATGAACTTGACGACTCGAGGAACGCGGCGCGACACTTTGGTGCGATGACGCGATCGGTCACTCTCATCCGCACTTCCTCTCTGGCGCGACGTTATAACGTCATCGCGCTCGGGCTGGTGTTGTGTGCCTGGCTGGTCACGGCGGCCATGCACCTGCACGTCAAGGATCAGGACGCCGGCAACGCCGATTCGACCCACTGCGCCTATTGCTTCACGCTCTCGGCCGGCGCTGCGCCGGCCCCAGAGTTTCGCGTTCCGCCCATCATCGTCGTGCCTGCTGGCGTGGTCGCTTGCAGTGATACGACGGTCGACGATCGAACCACTCCGGCGTTTTATTTCTCTCGCGGTCCTCCCGCCGCCTGAAGTTCCCTTTGCTGACGATCCAAGTCGCGACGGCCACGAGTTCGTTCGCGATTTCGTGACGTTGGCGCTTCAAACATGAGTCCCATGGTGCGCGTGTCCGCTAAGGCGGATGCGTGCCGGTTGCGTCTGCGTGCGATGAAGTGCGCGGGCGGGAGGAGCTATGAAGAGTCCCGTATTTCTCATTGCGGCAACGGTGTTGCTGCCGCAATTCGTTCTGGCACAGCGGGCGGACGATAACGCCGTCACCGCGGCGGAAGATGCATTCGGCGCCACGTTGGGCAATGAAAGCATCGGTTTGTATTCCACCTCGCGCGTACGAGGTTTCTCCCCGGTGACGGCTGGCAACGTACGCCTGGAAGGCTTGTACTTCGATCGTCAGGCCTGGTTACCGAATCGCCTGGTCGAGGGATCGACCATTCACGTAGGCATCGCGGCGCAGGGATATCCATTCCCAGCGCCTACAGGGATCGTCGACTATCGCTTGCACAAGGTCGACGAAGCGAACGTCATCAGTATCGCGGGCGGCTTCAATGCTTATGCCGCGCCGTTGCTCGAAGTGGATGCGAAGATTCCGCTGATTCCGGAACGGTTTGGTTTGGCCGCCGGCCTGTCCTATGCGCACGAGGAATATTACGACGGCGCGGATGCCTACTACCTGCGAGCAGCACTTATTCCGCGCTGGCGGATCACGGAAACGTTCGAGGTCATTCCTTTCTGGGGGCTGACTCGGGGTCGCGACGAAGAGGTGGCCCCGACGATCGTCACGGCGGGATCCTTCGCGCCGCCCGAAATCGAGCGCCGTCGCTATTTCGGCCAATCGTGGGCGCAGAACGAGTCGGACAGCACGACCTATGGTGTCCTAACGAAGGCTCGCATCGGCGAGTCGTGGGCGCTTGCCGCTGGCGTGTTTCGCTCCGTCCAGGAAGAGATAACAAGCTTCGCGGACATCTACATGGGGACGCAGCTCGACGGCTTGACCAGTGAGCGGTTGTTTGCCGATCCGGAGCAGCGGTACGCCTCCACCAGCGGTGAGCTCAGGGCATCGCGCAGCTTCGTCGAGGGTTCGCGATTACACACGCTTCACATGTCTCTTCGCGCCCGAGAGCTTAGAAGCGTGTACGGCGGGTCAGTCGCTTACGATCTGGGATCACGCCTGTTGGGCAATCGGCTACCGGTCGAGCGTCCGTCCAGCTTCGCGTTCCGAGAGCGTACCCGCGACGCCGTCGATCAAACGACGATCGGTCTTGGCTATGAATTGCGCTGGCGCGGGGTGGGTGAGGCGAGCGTGGGATTGCAGCGTGCTGACTATGAGAAACGCATCCAGCAACCTGGACTGCCGGAAGTGAGCACCAAAGACGACCCCTGGCTCGTAAGTGCCACGCTCGCGGCCCATGCATCGTCGCGTCTGGCGTTCTATGCGGGCTTCACGCGAGGTCTCGAAGAGAGCGGCATCGCTCCCGACACGGCCGCCAATCGCAACGCGGCCTTGCCTGCTATCCGTACGCAGCAGATGGACGGCGGTGCTCGGCTGGCGTTGACCCAGGATCTGAAACTGGTTGCCGGTTTGTTCGAAGTCAAGAAGCCTTACTTCAACACCGACGAGAGCAACGTTTATACGACCCTCGGCGACGTTCGCCATCGCGGCATGGAGGTGAGCCTCAATGGCATGCCACATCCGGATTGGAGCGTCGTCGCCGGCGCGGTGCTGATGGAGCCACTCGTTACTGGTCAGCCGGTGCGGGAAGGGCGCATCGGCCGCAAGCCCGTCGGCCAAACGGAACGGCTGTTGCGACTCAATGTCGAGTATCGCCCGCCGGCGTTACGCGCGTTTTCGGTCGATCTCGCTGTCGCCAACTATGGTGAGCGAGTTGCGTCCAACGACGGGGGCGCCGTGCTGCCCGATTACACCCTGGTCGACATCGGCGCGCGTTATCGAATGCAATTCGGCGGAAAGCCCGCGACGTTGCGGCTCTGGGTGGGCAATGTCACGGATGAATTTTTCTGGGACGTCACCGCCAGTAACAGCTTCAGCTTGAGCGACGGGCGCCGCTACTCGGCGACTTTGTTCGTCGATATCTGAGTCCTGATTTGGCCGTCGCCTGCGATGACAGCCTGCTGGCACGAGGCGTACGATGAATGGCGGTACTCGAGCAGGAGCAACAGCGATGACGATGCGTGTGTTAGCGGGGCTCGCGATGACGGTCATCGCGGTGGCGGCGTTGGCTCATTCCACCGTGAAAAGCACCGTTCCGGCCAGCAACTCAACTGTGCCGGCGTCGCCGCCGGAGGTGGTCATCAACTTTAACGAGCCTGCACGGCTGGTTGCCGTGGTCGTCGCGCGAGCGGGCGCGTCAGAGCGCAAGTTGCAGTTCACGCCCGTCGGTGAAAGTACATCGTTCACCATTGCCGCGCCCCAGCTGGAAAACGGACGCAACGAGATCAACTGGCGGGCGTTGTCGAAAGACGGTCATCCGGTCAGCGGCACGATCGTCATCGTTGTGAAGCCCGGCGCCTGACACTCACTGTCCGTGCGGCGACGTGTATGTCGTGAGTATCGCCGTCGCAATGAGCACCGCGCCGATGCAAGCGAGCTCGGCGCCAATCGTCATGCGCAAGCTGCGAACGGCGCTCGCGTCTCCTTTCATCAGGCGTGCGGTGAGACGAATCTTGTTATAGCTCGCCAGCGCTAGAGCGAGCCCGGCGAGCACGACTTTGAGCGCCAGCAGCCTGCCATAGCTCGACAGCCAGGGATCGTTGTTGAAGTCCACCAATATTCCTATCAGCAGCAGTCCGGCGATCACCAATCCGCCGACCAGTCGGAAAGCGATAGGGCTGAAGCGCGCGACTAGCGCTGCGACTGTCGCGAAGTCCATGCGAGCGCAGGCGTCTCGCAGAATCCACAGCCCAGCGAACCACCAGGATGCGAACGAGACATGCAGGAATGCAACGAGCCCTGAGGCGAGGCCGTCCGCGGCGGCGTGACCGTTGAATGCGAACGACGCGGTCACGAGTGCGGCATTACTTAGCTGGGTGGCGCGGGCGGATTCATCGATTGGCTCCGTGCTAAGGAGCATCGCGGAGCCCGCGATCCGCAGGCACAGTGCCGCGCCGACTCCAGACAAGAACACGGCCGAGAGCGTGGCCGTATCGAATCCCGCGCCAAGTTGCAGGAATAAACATGCGGCATGGGCCAACGCCGCAAAAATCGTGAGCACGGCGCCGCCTCGCACGAGCCGAGACACTACCCATTCGCTGTCGGGTGGAGGGCGTAGCGTCGCCTGAGCGAAAACGCCACCGGCGCAGGATAGAACCCCCGCATACAGCAGCGCCTTCAGCAACGCGGCAAGCGCATCGAGCATTCGATTTGCCCCGGGACGTTCCCTGCGGCGCATTGTACCGAGGTTGCGTCCGACGCATCGGTTCTTCTGGATGCGCGAAAGATTCTAAAGACTCCGAAAATGTAGCTATAGTTGAACGCCGGGCGCAATAAAATTCGCCGCATGTCCATGCTTCGCTACTCCTCGCTTGTCCCGGTGCTCGCCATCCTGGGCGCGGTCACATTCCTGGCGCTCGGCACCTCCTGGGCCAAGTACGCTCTTTTCCCTTTGATCGGCGCCCAGGGTACGACGGCTGTGCGTGTCGGCTTTTCGGCCGTGCTGTTACTGCCGCTGTGGCGTCCGTGGCGCTGGCGCATTACCCGCGACGATGCCTGGAGAGTTGCCTGCTACGGCGCTGCCTTGGGCGCGATGAACCTGTGCTTCTATCTGTCCCTGCGCACGATCCCGTTTGGCGTGGCCGTGGCGATCGAATTTTCCGGACCGCTGGCGGTGGCGGTGTTGTCTTCGCGCCGTCCCATCGATTTCGTCTGGATCGCGCTGGCCGTCGCGGGGTTGGGCATGCTCTTGCCGCTCGGAGACAACGTCGGCGCGCTCGATCCTGTTGGTGTGATGTTCGCGCTAGTGGCGGCGGTCTGCTGGGGCACGTACATCGTGTTTGGCAAGCGAGTGGGGCACCTGCATGCCGGCCATTCGGTCTCGCTGGGATTGTTGGTGGCCGCGCTGGTGGTAGTGCCAGTCGGCGTGGCGCATGCAGGTGGCGCCTTGCTCTCGCCCTGGGTCCTGGTGGTGGGCGTGGGCGTGGCGGCGCTCTCGAGTGCCATCCCGATCTCTCTGGAGATGGTGGCGCTGAAGCGTCTTCCGCCGCAGACCTTCAGCATCATGGCTAGCATAGAGCCGGCAGTGGCGGCCTTGCTCGGACTGGCTTTGTTGGGCGAGCAATTAAATGCTACGCAATGGCTGGCTATCGGGCTGATCATGGCGGCATCGATGGGCAGCGCTGCAACGGCGCATCGAGCGGCAGAGCGTGCTCGTCGTTACGCGGATCCTGGGCTAGGAGGCTAGCACCTCCCATCGGCGCGGCAGGTCCACGCGTTCCGTCAGCGCTCTCGACGTACCCTATGCACCGCGTCCGCAAGAATGCGGACGCCACGCTCGATTTGTCTTGGGCTCAAGGCCGAGTACCCCATGACCAATCCGACTTTGTTCTGGGCGGTCCGGCTTGACTCATAGTGTGGAGTCACCGAATGAACTCCGACACCTGCGCTTCGGGCGGTCTCGATGAGAGTGCTTTCGAGTGAACGAGGCAGCTCGTCGAGCCAGACGACGACATGCAGGCCGGCATCGGCGCCTTCGATGGTGATGCGGTTTGCGAACGTGTGTTGAAGCGCGTTCAAGAGCGTCTTGCGTCGGTCGCCGTTCAGCCGGCGGGCCCGGCGCACGTGCCTGTCATACGCTCCCTCTTCGATGAGCGACGCCAATGCCTCTTGCTCGATCACCGGCGAGTGGCGGTCGGTGAGCTGCTTGGCCGATGCGAACACTTCCTGCAGCTCCGTTGGGACCACGAGATAGCCGATTCGCAGAGTCGGAGACAGCGTCTTGGAAATCGTCCCGAGGTAGATCACGTTGGCGTGGGATTCCAGACCGTACAGCGGCGGAACCGGGCGTATGTCGTAGCGATACTCGCTGTCGTAGTCGTCTTCGATCACAAAGGCATTGCGCTTTCTGGCCCATTCCAGCAACTCGTGACGGCGTGAGATCGACAGCACGCCGCCCGACGGAAATTGATGAGACGGCGTAACGTAGGCCAGCCGTGCATCGACGTCCGCCAGTAGCTCCGTCCGCAGGCCGTCAGCGTCTACAGGGATTGGCACGGGCGTGGCGCCCGTGCAGGAGAAGATGCGTCTCGCCATGACATAGCAGGGATCTTCGATCACGAAACGATGACCGGCATCGAGGATCAACCGGGCACACAAGTCCAGTCCCTGCTGCGAGCCGCTGACCACAATGATCTGTTCGACGTCGCACTTGAGTGTACGAGCACGCCACAGATAGGCCTGCAATGCGAGGCGCAGGCGGTGCGAGCCGCGGGGATCCTGATAAGCCAGCAGCTTCGGTTGCTGCTGCATGGCTGAGTTCATCGCGCGTTTCCAGACCGACGTCGGAAAATCCTCCGACGACAGACTGCCATAACGGAAATCGGCGACGAGTTTGGGAGCTGAGTAGTAAGGCCATGCGGGCAGTTTCCGAATGCGCTCGCCGAACGCCGCAAGGGGGAGCGGGCGCGAAGGACGTGGCGCTTTGTCGCGCGGTCCGTCGCTGATCCGGGAAAGGGCGACTCTGGGCCGCGAACCCTGTTGCACCTCAATGAACCCTTCGGCGAGCAACTGCTCATAGGCCACTGTCACGGTCGTGCGAGAAACACCAAGCTCGGTGGCTAACGTTCGGGAGGACGGCAACTGCCCGCCGGATCGGAAAACGCCGCTCGCGATCTGGCCCTTCAAGGTGTCGTAGATCGCTCGTGCGCCCGGTCGGTGGGCAACAGTCTTGCTCGGATTTTTCATCGGCTGGCAGAGTAACTGGCACAGCGAGTTGCTGGCAAACTGGACCTGTTCATCAGGCCAGCGCCTGCTGAGAATGCGGCTACGAAAAGCTTGCCAGGAGCATCATGTACGTTCCCGCCCACTTCGATGAGTCACGCATCGACCTGCTATACGATTTGATCGAGCACAGCGCGCTTGGTGTCTTGATCACCAATGGCAAGAGCGGACTCGATGCGAACCACATTCCGTTCGATCTGGACCGCTCGCAGGGAAAATTGGGATCGCTGTACTGTCACGTCGCACGCAACAATCCGGTTTGGCAGGACATCGGCAATGGCGACGAAGTGCTGATCGTCTTTCGAGCAGCAGACGCATATATTTCACCGCAGTGGTTCCCTAGCAAGCACGAGACTCACAAGCAGGTGCCGAGCTGGAATTATCTGGTTGCTCACGTCTACGGGCGCGTCACGATTCGAGACGATGAACGATTCGTGCGAGGCAACGTTGCTCGCCTGACACGCAAGCACGAGGCGTCGCAACCGCAGCCGTGGAAGATGACTGACGCGCCCGAGGACTACATAGATCTGATGCTCAAGGCCATTGTTGGCATCGAGATTGAAATTACGCGCCTGGTGGGCAAATCCAAGCTCAGCCAGAACAAGGAAGTGCGGGACATCCGCAGTGCCGGCGAGAGGCTCGTCGCTCAGGGCGACACGAGGGTAGGCGAGGCAATGCTGGTCGCTGCTGCCGCCAAAGCCGAGCGGGAGTGAGCGAATGCGTTCTTGGGGCGCTGCATGAACGTCCCGGATATGCGCCTGAAAGACAAAAACTGTTCTGATACGAGGTCAATTGCCAGGACAACGTGCTGCAATGCCCCGCGATGCGCCACCGAGTAGGGCCAATGTCCTGCCGAGAATCCGTGAGACTTGGCGCACGACGTAGCTTGGGAATGGGTCGATGAGTACCAGAGCAGAGGCATTCGATCGGTGGATCCGCAGTTCGTTTGTGGATCTCAATACGGAACTGGAGGAGCTGTACTTCGCTCAGGAGGAGCGAGCTCAGGTGCTGGGCGTTGGCGACCCGATCAAGGAGCGGCTGCGAGCAGAAGGGCACGTGCATGTTGTGGCACTGCTGGAGGAGGGAAACACCGGCGCTGGATTCGATACGGCATTCGGTGTGCTCGGCAACGTCGGCTTGTATCTGGCGGCGCTGCGTCGTCATGAGCTGACCAATCCCGCTCGCGAAGATCGCTCTCCATTTCCGGAGGCCTCGGCGCTCGCGTTGCATGTTGGCGTCTCGCTTGGCATGGCGCCGCGATTTGCCACCGCGCACCTTGCCATGAACAACCTCGCTGTCGCCGGCGTGCGCAAGAGTTTTACGTGGTTGCCGGATGAAGTGCTGTTCATCGATGAGAACACTCGCGGCATCTTGTCGCTGCAGACTGCCGCCGACGCTCTCATGCGCATCGTGCATCTCGGAGTCTCGAGCCCTGTCGCGGACGTGCTGTTTCGCACTACCAAGCAAGCACTGCAGGACGTGATGGCAGTCAATCAGCGACTGTTCGATCGCTTGGACATTCAACGATTTTTCTATTGCGTCCGCCCGTACTACAAGCCGCATCGCGTTGGCCGGCAGGAGTATCGAGGTGCCAACGCCGGCGATTTCTCCGGCATCAATGAGCTCGATCTGCTGTTGGGCCTGTGTCGGGCCAACGACCCGTACTACGCTCAGCTGCTGGTCGACAAGATGCTGTTCATGTTGCCGCAGGATCAGGCACGCTTGCGCGATTGCATGACACGCACCAGCTTGCTGGATGAATTGCTCAGGCTGGGGGAGCGGCACTCGCGAGCCGACTGGTTTCAGCAGAACGCTCGCATGTATTTGGAGATCTGCGATTTGTTCGGGCAGACGGCAGCCCAACATCACGACGCTCTGGTGAAGCGCTTCATTGAACAACCGGCGGCGGATCTAAAAGAGGACAAGCTGCCAGGCCTCACCGCCAGCGGCCCACCGTTGCCCGTCCTGCTGCGCTCCCTGGAAGTCCTGCGAGACATGCGGATGGCCGCCGACCGATCCGACATCGTCACTCGTCATCGCGACGTGGCTCGACTGCGAGCGCTGGTCGACGCAGGCGCCAGCGCCTGACCGCTCCATCCCTCAGAGAAAAAAACACATGACAAATCGCAGCGACGGACAGACTGCCGTAGCAGATGGGGCAGGGTATTTCTTATATCACTCGATCGGCATGTTCCGAGGCAAGCAGCAGCTGATCGAACAAGGGCTGAGTGCATACGCAAAGCTGTGGAGCGCGACCGATGATTCGCAGTGGCCGCAGGCGCTCGGCATTCGCCAGCGCTTCATCGATCGCTGGCGCGGGCTGATCAACGCCGACCCGGGAACGCTGACGACCGCGGACAACGTGACGACTGCACTCTACAGTTTGATCGGATCTTTGCCGGCAGCGATGCTCAAAGGGCGGCGACTGCTGGTCGGCGCCGACTGCTTTCCCAGCTTGCATTTCCTGCTCGCGGGCATGGCGCAGCGGAGCGGTTTCATACTGGATACTGTGCCGCTGAGAACCGGAGAAGCCTGGGTACGCGATGAGGATTTCTGCTCGCGATGGAGCGGCGATGTGGCGGTGGCACTGCTGACTCAATGCACGTCAACGGCATCATATCGTTGTGACATACCCACTCTCGTGCAGCACGCGCGCAGCGTGGGCAGTCTCGTCGGTGTTGATATCACTCAAGGCATAGGGTTGCTGCCGTTCGATGTACGCGCGCCCGAGGTGGATTTCACGGTGTCTACCAGCTTGAAGTGGCTTGGCGGTACGTCGGGTGCGGGGATTTTACATGTGCGCAAGGATCTGCTGACTCAATGCAGTCCGGAGCTGCGTGGCTGGTTCAGTCAAGAGAATCCGTTCTCATGGGCACTGGATGCCTTCGAGTATGCATCGGACTCGCGGCGCTTCGACCATGGCACCCCCTCAGTCGTTGCCTGCGCAGGTACGCTCCCAGTGCTCGAGTGGCATGCACAGCAGAATCAGAGTGAGCGTCTTGCTCACAATCGGCGTCTTGCTTCCAAAATCATCGCCGCCGCCGATGGAATTGGCCTGCCTCTGGTGAGCCCGCGCGAGGAGGAGCGGCGTGGCGGGAGCGTCATGCTCAGACTGCCTCCTTCTGCGGATACTCGCGCAATCATCGGCAATTTGCGTGCTGCCGGCGTGTACGCGGATTGTCGGGGTTCAACGCTGCGACTGTCGCCTGGCGACCTGACCACCGACGCCGGTGTCGAGCAGCTGGAGGTGTCTTTACGATCACTGCGTTATTAAAAAATGACATCCATGAAGTAACGCTTTGACGTGGCGGATACTGTGCTTGTGCTCGCGGCTTTGTGACGCCTTACGGATTTTCCATGAGTCGCGTGATGCGATACTCCCCAAACAGGGAGTCCAACATGCTGCCATATAAGAACGTCGTTGCAGCTTTCGTGCTGCTCTTCTCGGTCGCTCCAGCGGTCGTTGCGGAAGGAGCTCAGTGCCAGGGGCTACTCTGTGGGGCGTCTATACGCAGACGGCGCTAGCGCGTTGGTACATCGGAAATTCCAGCTGCAAAGCGGGAAGATCTATTATCTCGGCGCCATCACCATGAACATGCCTGAATGCGGCCCGGTAGACATCGCTCAGGTGGACAAGAGCGACAGAGATTTGGCCATTTTCCGCGAGCAACATCCTCAGTTCGCTTCAGCCGAGATTGAATTCCTGTCGTTCGACCTCGGCACGCGAGGAGTGCTCGACGGCAAGCGGCAGCCGATCGAGGATAGTCTGCGCTCGTATTTCACTCACTGAGGGCCCAACGTGCGCAACCTCGCCCTCATCGTACTGAGCGTCCTCACTTCTGCGTGTGGAACTGCCAAAGGACCGCCGTTTTCACCTGCGCAGCCACCCGGTGACGACCAGGCGCTCATCTATATATATGCGCCGCCTAGCGATGTCCCCGCATTGGCATCGTTCGGCTACGACTGCGGACTGGCATTGGACAATCAACAGATCGGTCGGCTGCAGCCGCACGGCTATACACACATTTATTTGCAGCCGGGGCGCCACGATGTGGATTCCTGGCTGGGGGCGTATACGTATCCACCCCTGAGAATCACTGACCGGTTCGAAGCAGGGCAGACTTACTACTATCGCTTCGAGGTGACCGGCAACCCACGGATGCTCCAATGGGCCATCCGCCAGGTTTCGTCGCAGCAGGCTCGTCGGGAGATCGTCGAGTACCGTCACCAACCGAACACGTACAAGCAGTAGAGGTCGCTGCCCGCGGCGTGTGCCGCATGGCGGTTGACGTACCGCGATCTTCCTCCTATCTTTCACGCCATCCTTGGTGCCCGCTTCCGATGAAGCCGGGCTGAAAAGGGAATCCGGTGACCGCTCGTGAACCCACGACGCGCATTCCGGAGCTGCCCCGCAGCGGTAATTGGGAACGAACGGCGCTTACAGCACTGGGTCCTCGGACCTGGGAAGCAGCGCCTAGTAGGTCGGCATTTCATGCCGGTGCCCATGAGCCCGAAGACCTGCCAAGGAGCGCGCGCCCGACTGCGGCGCGCATGCTGTCGGGCTCTCGTGGGAAGGGGCTGATGGAAACAGCCTCGCTACGTTCGTAGCCGACGCTTCTTTCCAGCTCCACTCATTCGAACCCGATTCGCTCGCGGGAGCGAACGCCAGCTATCGACGGCACCGTCAACCGGTGCGTACCGTCGTGGCCGTGTGTTCTCGCGAGTCATTCGATCGAAGGGAGCGCGGGATGACTTTGCGAGCAGTGCGTGGACCGTTCGTTACGGCGCCTGTAACGCCGTTAATCGGCGCCGCGACAACGTTAAATAACTTGTGGCGTGTGCGGCGCTGACGATGATCGCGCCATGAGTTGGAAGCGTCAGTTATTCCTCTGGCATCGCTGGACAGGCATCGTCCTGTGCCTGTTCTTCGCGCTCTGGTTCTTGAGCGGCATCTTCATGATGTACGTGGGCTTTCCGGAGCTCACCCGAGCCGAGCGTTTTGCCGGGTCGCAACCGCTGCGCTTGCCAGCGACCGCGCTGGCACCGGACGAGGCTGTTGCCAGGCTGACGCCACAAGACTTCTTGACGAAAGCCACGCCGACGGCGATTGAGTACCTGAATCCCAGTGCTGTCGTCACGGCGCGATCGATCCGGCTCGCAATGATTGCGGAGCGACCTGCTTACGTCATCTCCGCCAGCAATGGTGCTCAGCCTCGAGTCGTCTTTGCCGACAACGGCGAGGTTCTGCGCGAAGTCACGCCGGAGGCAGCGCAGCTCGTTGCGGCATCTTTCGTAAAACGCTCTGGCGCTCCAGCGTCGGTGGACTCGATTGCTTTCGATGCGCGCATCCAGACGGACCAATGGACCGTCTCCGGGCTCAACGAGCATCGGCCGTTGCTGCGTTTCCGATTGAACGATGCCGCGGGCACCGTGCTGTACGTCTCGTCGACCACCGGCGAAGTCGTTCGCGATACCCATTCCACGGAGCGGGCGCTCAACTACCTGGGCGCGGTCACGCACTGGATCTATCCCACGTTCATTCGCAAGTATCCGCTGCTCTGGGAATGGATCGTCGACGTCCTTTCGGTCATCGGGGTCGTGCTCGCGGTCAGTGGGCTTTGGATTGGCATTCTTCGTTGGAATCGGCGCGCACCGCCGGGCAAGCGCCAGGTTCCTTACAAGGGGCTGATGCGCTGGCATTACTTCACCGGCATCGTGTTCGGGCTGGTGACGATTACCTGGGTCTTCAGCGGGCTGATGTCGATGAACCCCCTGAGCATCAATCCGCCGCGCCGCGCCAGCGCCGATCAGCAGTTGTTGTATTCGGGAAAGCGGCTCACGCCGTCCGACTTTCAGTTGCCGGTCACCGGTTTCGGCGATCTCGCCATGGAGGCGGAGCTGATCCATTACGACGGCCAGCCGTTCTATCGAGTCACGGATGCCGACATGTCGGTTCGGCTCGTTGCAGGAGCGCCCACGGCGACCCGCCTGCCGGACTGGCAGACGATGGCATCACGCGCGCCGCAACTCATTCCCGATGCGCCGCTGGTGGAATCAAAGCTGCTGACGAGCTACGACAACTACTTCTACTCGCGACACCCCGAGCGCGGCGACCGGCGTCTGCCGGTCTTACGTGTGCGCTTCGGTGACGAGCAGAGCACTTGGTTCCACCTCGATCCAATCACGGGACAGCTATTGGATCGCAGCACGTTCACCAACCGCGTCTATCGATGGCTGTACAGCGGGCTGCATTCCTTCGACATCTGGTGGCTGTGGCAGCGCCGGCCGCTATGGGACATCTGCGTCATCACATTTTCACTGGGCGGGCTGCTGCTTTCGGTGATTGGTGTCGTGATCGGCTGGCGACGCTTGCGCTACAAGCCCATGCGTCGTGCGTCGAGCCGCGTCGATGAAATTGAAAAGAACAGTTTGGCAATTCGAGTACAGCGATCATGAGACGAGCATCGAAGCATTCCCTGCACTTCGTGGGATTGGGGGCGGGCATCCTGCTGACTTCCTTCCAGGTCGGTGCAGCCGAGGCGGATTCTGGAACCCTGCGCCGCATCCTCGTCGAGGATGCCAGCATCGATCAGCTGGGGCTGGATCGACCCGCCAGCAGTGCGAGCCGCTTGAATCTCACGCCGCTCGAAACGCCGGCGAACGTCGAGATCCTGTCCGGAGAGAGCATCGTCGCGCGCGGCGACTCCAGATTCGTCGATGCCATCAGTCGTGCGACGGGCATTACCAATGTCAGTTCTCCGGGCACGGGCAATTCGCTTACCGCGCGCGGCTTCTCCGGGCACACCTCGGTGATGACGCTTTACGATGGGATGCGCTTCTTCGCGGCGGCGAGCACGTTGACGTTTCCGTTCGATACCTGGTCTATCGATCGCATCGAGGTACTGCACGGACCGGCGTCGGTTCTATATGGCGAGGGCTCGCTCGGCGGTGCGATCAACGTGATCCCCAGAAAACCCAGTCGCCAGGAAAGCTATCAAGCGCGTTTCTCCGTCGCCGATCACGATACGTACCACTTGGGACTGGGCGCGGGCGGACCGCTTGGCGAGCGGTTCTCCTATCGCACCGACGTGAGCTATCGACAGAGCGAAAACTGGTTCGAGAACGGCGATGCGGAGAGCCTCGCGATATCCGGCGGTTTGCGCTGGGATCTGACGGACAGCCTCTCGGCCACGCTCATGTACGACTACGGCGATCAGGATAAAGCGCCGTACTACGGCGTTCCGTTGATCAATGGCCGGTTGAACAAGGCGTGGATCGAGCGCAACTTCAACTTTGGCGATGCAGTCATGAAGTGGCGCGACGACCTGACGCGTCTGAACCTCACTTGGAGCGTTGCCGAGGGCGTCGCGCTGACCAACGATACTTACTACATCAGCAGCAATCGCCATTGGCGCAATGCTGAAGCGTACGCATACGTCGCGGCCACCGGGCTGGTCAACCGCTCCGATTTTCTGGAGATCTATCACAATCAGATCCAGCGCGGCAACCGCACCAACCTGGTCGTGAATCATTCGCTATTCGGGCTGCAGAATGATGTCTCGATCGGCTTCGACATCAATTCCGTGCGCTTTCTCGGCCCGAGCAATTCCCCGTTCCGCGGTAGCGATGCGATCGATCCGGATGACTTCGTGCCCGGGCAATTCAACAGCCCCGATGCTACCCGGCTCACTTATCGGGCCGAGACGCAGCAGTATTCGATCTTCGCTGAGAATCGCTTGAAGGTGACCGACCGATGGGCGCTCGTCGGCGGTCTGCGCTATGACGATATTCAGGTGGATCGCGATCAATTCTTCGATGCCAACAGCTTCGAGAAGGGCTATTCGCCGCTGAGCTGGCGCATTGGCTCAGTGTTCGACATCACCAGGACGTTCGTGGTGTTCGGGCAGTACGCGAGCAACTCCGAGCACGTGAGCACATTGATCACCAGCTCCGTCGCGCAGGCACCGTACCGGCTGACGCGCGGCGAGCTCTACGAAGTCGGCGTCAAGCAGATCTTCGCCGATGGCCTCGGGCAGTGGACGCTGACCGCCTACGATCTGACCAAGTACGACATCCTCAGTCGTGACCAGGACAACCCGAACGTGCAACAGCAGATCGGTGCGCGCTCTGCGCGTGGATTGGAGTTCGCCGTGGCGCTCGCACTGGGCGAGAGCTGGGCGATCAACGCCAACGTTGCCGCATTGGATGCGCGCTATGACGACTTCAAGGAAGTCACCGGCGGTCAGATCATCGTGCGCGATGGAAAGACGCCGACTGGCGTACCCGAGCGAACCGCGAATGCCTATGTCACTTGGGACTTCCTGCCGGACTGGCAGGCTGGTGCGGGCTGGCGTTACGTCGGTAAACGCTATGCCAACAATGCCAACACGCTGACCGCCAAGGCATACAACGTCGCCGATCTCAACGTTCGCTGGCAAGCCATGGACGAGATGGGGTTGACGTTGCGTCTCGATAACGCCTTCGACAAGGTCTATGTCACGTCGACCAGTCAATCACAGTGGAGCATCGAGAAGCCGCGGACGCTGGAGTTGATGGTCGACTTCAGATACTGACCGCCGCCGAACGGCCCATAGGACACGTGTTCAAGAACCGCCGCTGGCGGCTCTGCGTTCGGTGCGCATTGCCCAGGTTGAACTGAGTATCCGCGCTCGGCATTATCGTGGGCTATGCCACCACTCGATTTCGTTCAGCTCGTCAAGAAAGCCGTCAATCTCTGGCTGGATCGGAATGCGTTCCAGCATGCCGGTGCATTGGGCTTCTGCACGCTGTTCTCGCTGGCACCGCTGGTGATCATTCTGGTGGCCATCGTCGGCTTCGTCTATGGCGAAGAGGCGGCGAGCGGAGAGATCTCGGCGGAGATTGCCGATCTCGTGGGAGCGCAGGCGGCAGCGGCGGTGGAGGAGGCCGTGCGCCGATCGCAATTGAAGGAGGCGGGGATTCTGCCCACGCTGCTTGGGCTGGGCGCGCTCGTGTTCGGCGCGACGACCGTGTTTGCGCAGATGCAAAGCTCGCTCAACCAGTTCTGGGGCGTCGTGGCCCGGCCCACGCGCAGCGGCATCCTGACCTTCATCACCGTGCGTCTGCTGTCGTTGAGCATGGTGTTGATCATCGGATTCCTGTTGGTCACATCATTCGTCGTCAGCGTCGCCATCACCGGCATCGTCCAGTACGCAGATCAGCTGATTCCCGTGCCGCCGCTGGTGGTGACCGGCATCGATGTGGCCGTTTCGCTGGGGGTGACGACGCTGCTCTTCGGAATGATTTTCAAAGTGCTGCCGGATGTCCGTTTGCAGTGGAGCGACGTGTGGCGCGGTGCTTTCATCACGGCCGTGCTGTTCGCGGTCGGCAAGTACCTCATTTCGTTCTATCTCACTCACGTAGCGCCGGCCTCGACCTATGGTGCGGCGGGATCGCTCATCCTCGTCCTGCTGTGGGTCTATTACTCCTCGCTGATTCTTTTCTTCGGTACGTGCCTCACCGTGGTGACGATCCTCACACGCGATGGCGCCGTCACGCCAAAGAGTACGGCTGTGCGCTTGAACATCGCCGTTCAAGAAGAATAGCTGCACAACAGCACGCCAGCGACTGAGCGTGCGAGAGCAACTTTTAGCAAGGCTGAACCATTACCCTGCATGGCGCCACTCACTACTCGAGTGCGCCGGTTCGAGTAACGGTTCGCCGAACAGCCGGGCTATACGGTGTGATTGACGCACCCATGCTCTCAATCCTGATCGCCCATTCCTACTTCCTATGCTTCGATCGCCGGCAGCTCGAGCGGTCAAAGCCCTATCCTCCGTTGGCCACTCTGCAGGTCGCCGCGCTGTTGCGCACAGCCGGTCATCAAATCCATTTCTTCGATGCGATGTTGGCCGAGGGTCTCGAAGAGTATGAACGCTGCCTGGCGAGCGCCGCGCCGCAAGTCCTGTTGCTTTATGAGGATTCGTTCAACTTCCTGAGCAAGATGTGCCTGGCGAACATGAGGCGCGCTGCCTGCGAAATGATCGCCGGCGCGCATCGCCGTGGCATACGGGTGATTGCCGCCGGCTCCGACGTCACAGACGCTCCAGGTGCATACCTCACAGCGGGAGCCGATGTCGCACTGCTTGGGGAAGGACTGCCTGCGCTAACGGAGTTGGTGAGGCGGCTCGACACTCATCCGACAGTAGTACGAGAGGAGCTCGTCGAGGGAGTGCCGGACATTGCATCTTTGCACGACGGCGCTGTGCGGACGATTCGCGTGCCTCGCACGGCATCGCGCACCACGCCCGACCTCGACCTGCCTGCGTGGGATCTGGTCGATATGGATCGCTACCGTGCTGCGTGGCTGAAGGCTCATGGTTTTTTCAGTCTCAACATGGCCGCTTCGCGAGGCTGTTCGTTTCGTTGCGCCTGGTGCGCCAAGCCGATTTGGGGCAACCATTACTTACAGCGCGCCGCGACCTCGGTCGCTGCGGAGATGGCATACCTCAAACATCACTTCAGGCCCGATCACATTTGGTTCGCCGACGACATTTTTGGCTGGCGAGTCAGCTGGGTTCTGTCATTTGCACACGCGGCCCGCGCCGCTGGCGGGCCGGTCGAGTTCACGATTCAGACGCGTGCCGATCTCATCACCGATCGCATGGCGCTGGCGCTGCAGGAGGCCGGCTGTTGCGAAGCCTGGATCGGGGCAGAAAGCGGCAGTCAACGCGTGCTCGATGCGATGGACAAGGGCACGACGGTCGCCGAGATCGTTACCGCCCGCGCGCGGCTGAAAGATTGCGGTGTGCGCGTGGGCTTTTTCATTCAACTGGGATATCTGCACGAGCAGCTCGAGGACATTCTCGCCACGCGCGAGCTGCTCCAGCAGGCTCGGCCCGATGCTGTCGGTGTCAGTGTGTCCTATCCCTTGCCCGGCACTCGATTCTACGAGCAGGTCAAGGAACAGCTGGGGAGCAAGACTCACTGGCGCGACAGCGGCGATCTCGAAATGATGTTCCGCGGCACATACCAGTCGGATTTCTACCGCTCGGTGCGGAATCTGCTGCACGAAGAGGTCGATCTGGAGCAGCCCGGGATCACCCGCGACGCGGCCGAATATCACCTGGCCCGGCAGCAGCTCGAGCGCCGCTGGGCGCTGCTCGTTGCCAAGGCGAACGATTATCTCAGTGATCCGCCAGTAACGGTGGCGGGCTGAGTGCGCAGGGGGGCAGTCAATGACTCATGTTCTGCTGACCCATGGCTACTTCCTCTCGGAAGACGAGAAGGAACAGCAGATCATGAAGCCGTATCCTCCACTGGGGCTGTTGTACCTTGCCGCCTACCTGAAAGCCCGGGAACAGTCTGTCGAGGTCTATGACAGCACGTTCGGTTCGCGCGCGGAACTGCTCAACCGGTTACGACGAACTCGCGGCATCGTTGGCATCTATACAAATCTCGTGACGCGCAAGTCGGTCTTGCAGCTCATTACCGCAGCCAAACAGGCTGATTGGACAGTCATCCTCGGCGGTCCGGAGAGCGCGAACTATCCGGCGGAGTACCTGCGAGCCGGCGCCGATGTGGTCGTCATTGGCGAAGGGGAGGCGACGTTGCTCGAACTGCTGGGGGCACTGTCCACGGTTGGGCCTCAGCAGTTGCATCGGGTGTGTGGTATTGCGTTCAAGAGCGAATCGGGTGAGGTCGTGCACACTCCGCAACGACCCATGCTCGCGGATCTCGATGCTCTGCCGCTGCCGGATCGCGATGCCATCGATCACCAGAAATATCTGGACGTCTGGCGCACCCATCACGGTGCCAGCAGCATCAATCTTATAACGGCGCGTGGCTGTCCATACAAATGCCAGTGGTGTTCCCATGCCGTGTATGGTCATTCGCATCGGCGACGCAGCCCTGCGGCAGTGGCAGAGGAGGTGGCGTGGATTCAGGCGCGCTACCGACCCGATCAGCTCTGGTATGCGGATGATGTTTTCACGATCAACCATCTCTGGCTGGAGCGCTACGTGCACGAGCTCGAGAGCCGGGGCATTCACCTGCCGTTCGAGACCATCACACGCGCCGATCGTCTGCAAAGTGAAGCGGCGGTGCGCGCTCTGCGCCAACTCGGTTGTTATCGCATCTGGATTGGCTCGGAGAGTGGCAGTCAAAAAATTCTGGATGCCATGAAGCGCGGCGTGACGGTGGAGCAGGTGCAACGTGCGGTCGGCCTGGCGCGGCGGCATGGTATCTCCGTCGGAATGTTTCTGATGTGGGGCTACGAAGGAGAACAGATCGAGGACATTGCGGCGACCGTCGAGCATGTCAGGCGCAGCGATCCGGATGTCTTCTTCACCACGGTCGCCTATCCGATCAAAGGAACTCCTTACTTCGAACGGGTTGCCGACAGAGTCGAACTGCCACTGAAGTGGGAGGAGGCTTCCGACCGCGATTACATCATCGGCGGCAGGCACGACAGGCAGTACTACCAGCTCGCCGATATCTGGCTGCGAAATGAAGTGGAGGCCTCACGGCTCGCGATGACCGACCCGCAGCGGGCGGCGCAGCTATCGGCTGCGGCGCGACAGGCTCGCGAGCAGATGCGGAGTTACTCATGAAGGAAAGCGATGCCATTCCCGCTCCGAAGGTTCTGCAGCAGGCCTTGCGCTCAACCACCGAAACACTGGCAGCAGAGCTCGCGTCGCCGGGATCTGTCGCGCCGGAGTGGTCCGAGCTGCAGTGGCAAACCGCTCGTGCGGTGGCTGCCATCCATGGTGTGTCTGCGCTGCTGGCCTCACGGCTGCGCTGGAGTGGTCCCGCTGAGTGGCAGTGTTTCCTGCGGCAGCAACGTGAGCACACTCTGATCCGTCACGGACGAATGCAGCAGCTGTTGCAAGCTCTTGACGTCAGCCTGAAACAGGCTGCGATTCCCGCGGTCACGCTGAAAGGGGCGGAGTTATATGCAATTGGCCTTTACGAGCCCGGCGAGCGACCGATGGGGGATCTGGACCTGCTCGTGCGCGGGCCCGACGTAGAGCGCGCCACTGCTGTCCTGCATTCACTGGGTTTTCGGGAATCGTATCCGCATTGGAAACACCAGGCCTTTGTTCCCGAGGTCGCGCGGACCCCCGGGCCGCTTGGCGAGCATGCCGACAACGACATCAAGATCGAGCTGCATGAGCGCGTCTGCGAGAGGCTCCCGCTTGACGAAATCGATATCTCGCAGATCGTGTTTCCCGCGCGGCCGCACGTGGGACTCAATGCCTATCCGTCGAAAGCGGCGCTGATCACCCATCTGCTGCTTCATGCGGCTGGCGCCATGATGTGGCGCGGATTGCGGCTAATGCACCTGCATGATCTCGCGTTGCTCTGTTCCCGCATGACTGAGTCCGACTGGACTCATTTCATGAGCGATGCCGCAGGTGGACCGGGAGTGTGGTGGGCGATGCCGCCGCTCGCGCTTACCGCTCATTATTATCCTCACGCAGTTCCGAAACATCTGCTCGCGATTGTTGCAGCGGACTGTCGGTGGGTATTGCGCAGGGCTTCGCGACAGTACCGACTATCGGATGTTTCGCTCTCACGATTGCACATCGAGGCATTTCCCGGGATCGAATGGGCTCAGTCGCTGCCGGAGGCGTTTCGCTATGCTGTCAAACGCGTTCGACCGGATGAGGAAGCGCGCGCCGTGTATGCGCATATCGTGAGCTACGAAGCGTGGGCTTCCAACAGCCCGTGGTTTCAGTTGCCGCATTACCGACGCGCACTGCGCTGGGTGACATCTCGTCCGACTCGGCAAGCCACCATGCATGCGGTTCGCGCCGCTTTCCGGGAGCGCTTGTGAGCGTCTGCACCAGCGAGATTGCTGTCACCGGCGCAGAGTATCTCGCGGCCATGACGGTGCGAGCGTCCGATCGTCGGGCTCGTGCCGCTTTTCAGTCACTAGCGATGGATGTCGCTGGACCTGCGGCAACGGTATTCGATTTTGGCGCTGGCCCCGGCGTTGATGCCCGTTGCTATGCCGAGCATGGTCGTAGAGTGGTCGCTTATGACATCGATCCGGGCATGGCCGCATTCTTTGCCGAGTATTGCCAGGATCTCATCCGGGACGAACGCGTCGAGCTCCATACCGGCAGCTATCAGGATTTTCTCGCACGGGGGGCGTTTTGCCAGCAGCGCGTCAATCTGGTCACCGCGAACTTTGCTCCTCTGAGTCTCATCACGGATTTGCGCGAGCTGTTTGCTTGCTTTGCCTGGATGACTCGGCCGGACGGCGCCGTGCTCGCGAGCGTTCTCAATCCATACTTTCTCGGCGATCTGCGCTATGGCTGGTGGTGGAGGAATGCGTACCGGCTGCTACGCGACGGACACTACAGTCTGCCGGGCGCGCAGGGGAACATCGTGCGGCGGGGCCTCGATGATTTTTCCAGGCAGTGTGCCCCACACTTCGTGTTGCAGCGAGTGTTTGCGGCGCCTTCGGCTGTATCGCTTTCAACGCGCGGCTACGCCGCACCGACCGGGCGCGGGCTGGCGTGCCTGCGACTCACCGCTTGTCGGTTCATGTTTCTACTGTTTCGCAAGCCGGTGCGTCGATCGGCGTCGCACGCCGATGGCCTCCTCGTATAGAGCTTCAAACGTGCGGGCTGTGTAGTCGGCATCTTGCCGCACCGCTCGCGACCAAGCCTCATGCGCGATGCGCAAGCGCTGTTCCTCGTCAGAGAGCAGTAGTGCGGCTTCACGAGCCAGGCTTTCAGCATCGCCAGGGCGTACGGCCACCGCTGCTGTTGGCGCCCACTCGGCAATGTGACCGACGGCCGATCCAACGGTTGGCACCCCCGTCATGGCGGCCTCGATCATCGCCACAGGGCCAGCTTCGTGCTGAGAGGACATCATCATGAGATGTGCCGATTGCATCAAGGCGCGTAGCGGCTGCTGGGGAAGAAATCCCCTGAAGCGAACGTTGTTCGACAAGGACAGACTGTGGCTCAAGCGCTGCATTTCACCGTTCAGGGTATCCGTCCCGACGACGTCCATCTCGAAGTCGATGCTTCTATCCCGCAGCCGCGCGAGCGCGAGTAACAAGGTCGGCTGGTCTTTCACGCGGTTCAGACTGGCAGTGTGGATGAGCTTCGCAGGCTGTGAGATGTCACGACGGCGCGGCTCGCTCGGCGTCCATATTTCAGTATCGACTCCGAGAGGAATGCGCCGCGCTGCTATTCCGAGCGAGCCCAAACGATCGATCATCGGCGCGCTCGGCGCGCTGACTGCGAACGCAGCTCGAAGAACGAGCGCTTCCCGGACGCGCCCGCGCCATGTCAGTCGCCCGCCATAGCCGATGTCTGCAAGCGCGACGAGCTCTCCACCCCCCAGATGCACCAGGCTCGGAATACCCAACATCCAGGCAGCGGACACGGCGATGAGTCCTGGGCTTCCTGAGAAGATCGCATGCACGACATCGAAGGGGCCGGCGCGATGCTCCGCCCGGATTGCGCGAACTGCTCTGATGCGCGTGTGCCGTACGCCGATGTTGTGAATACGCGCGCCCAACAAATCCCAACTGCGCGGCTGCGGCTCCTGAATGAGGGCGAAAACGTGCACCTGATGATGCAGCGAAAGGCGGCGAATCAACGCAAGCAGTGCCGGGATGACTCGGTACTCTCCCGAGGCATCGACTCCTCCAGGCACGATGAGCGCGATTTTCAAGCGGACTCCAGCAATTCACTCAGAACCTCCGCGGCTTCCAGCGGATGATCGCCTCTTCGCAACTCGAACGCTGGCAACAGCGTCAAGGCGCGTTCGAACGCGCTCCAGCCCGGCTGGTTTGCCGCGTAACGTTGGTTTTCCGCGAGTCTGGAAGCGAGCGCTTCCCGATGCACGGGAACGAGCAGCGACTTCCCGGGAGCAATGTCGTTCGAGAGGAACACGACCGCAATCGTGCACAGGGGCGAGGGCGCCAGCGCGTAGGAGGGGCCTCGCAAATCGATCTCCAGTTTCTCTACGCCACTCCTGCGCTGGATGACGGGAGAGTTTGCTATGGACGCCGCCTGCACGGGGTTCGTCAGGAATCGCAACGAGTCGTGACGCAGGTGTAGGAAACTTGCCAGTCCCGTCGCCAACAGATTTTCTGGTTGGACCAACACGCTGTCCTCAGCCAGAAATTCCAAGCCGCGCAGCACGCACTGGAGAGTGACTGTTGATTTCCCAGCGCCGCTCGGGCCCATCAACAGAATGCCGCAGCCGCTGCGGCCGATGCAGGCGGCATGCAACGGAATGAGCCCCTGCGCACGCGCTGCAAGTGTGTAGACGGCGAACTCGATCAACTCATAGCGCACGTGATACGGGAACGGGAGCATGCGCTCACTCACGACCAACAACGCCGACTGCCGCAGCGGGTCGATGATCGCGCAACTCGACTCGTCGAGCGCGCCACAAAGGATGTCATTGCCCGCGAGTGGCCGCATTTGTGGCGGTTCACTCGCTGCAACGTTCGTGCACGCGGACGGCGTCAGGAATAGCCGTACCGTAAAGCGGGGCGGGGGATGAGAAAAGGTGTGGGCCGGCAAGTTCTGGTACGCATGGCGCACGATTTCCAGTAACTCCGGACTGTCGGTCTCGAAGTGGAATTGCCCGCCCAGTACTTGCGCCTGTTGATGCAGAAGCGGCGGCTGCCGCTCACCGAACGGGTCCGCCGAAGGAACATCGCAGGCAACAGCGTCGCGCGACATGGCGAGCCCTCAGCGTAGATCGGCAATCCGTCGGAAGGCCTCTGAGCTACTCAACAGCGCGTCGTAATTGCCAGCGGCCGCGAGCTTGCCGTGCTCGAGCTCGAAGATGACGTCGCACCAGCGTACTGTGCTCAGCCGATGCGCCACGAGGATAATGGTGCAGCGTCCGCGCAGTCCGCGTAAGGTCGCAATCACTTCCTGTTCGCTGAGTCCGTCGAGCGCATTGGTCACCTCATCCAGCAGGAGCACGGCGGCATTTCGATACAACGCCCGCGCGATTCCCAGTCGCTGACGCTGCCCGCCGCTCAACGTAACACCTCGCTCGCGGACCCGATGCTCGTATCCGCGAGGCAGCCGCCGAACGAAGTCGTCGAGTTGCGCGAGGTGCGCGGCTTCGAGCAGCCGCTGCTGATCGATCGCGTGCGCTTCGACGCCGAACGCAATGTTCTGCGCGATGCTGGCATCGAGTAGAAAAGGTTGTTGTGGCACGTAGGCGAGATGCGACTGCCAGACAGTGCGATTCGAGGCATCGATCACTGTCCCATCAACTTCCAGAGCGCCGGCCGCCGGCTGCAACTCGCCGGCGATCAGATCGAGGAGTGTGGTTTTTCCCGAGCCATTGGCGCCGATCAGTGCGGCCGCCGCACCCGCCGGTATAGTCAGAGTGACCTCATGGATCGCTGGAGTATCTGCGGCGTTGTAGTGAAACGATACGTCGCGCAGCCGAATTTCCTTGCGAGGGATGTTGCATACCCCTGAAGGAGAGTCGGGCGATGTCGCGTGAGCCGCATTTGCGCATCTGAGATCTGGCGCAAGGTGTGCCAGTGCCGCCCGGTCCGCACGAATTTTCACGAGGGCCGCGAATGATTGCTGCAGACTCGGCAACAACCGGTATCCCGCAAATGCAACAAAGGTCAACTGACCGAGCCATGCGCCCATGCCATCCGCATCCGCCGTTACTGCTACAGCCACACTGACGAGGGCCGCGACAGCCACGCACTCCATGAGCGGCTTGGGACTCTGCCCGACCGTGTGATGGTGAGCTGCCGCCGAAGCGGCACCAGCGCTCGCCGACTCGAACCCGCGGCGGAAAAACTCCTGCACGTGCATGAGCCTGACTTCCTTGATCCCGCCCAAGCCCTCTTGAATGATCCGCGTCTGCTGTTCTGAGTAATGGGATTGCGCTTGCCCGGCCTGGAGCAAGCGATTGCGGACGCCGAGATAGATCAGAAGATAAGCGCCACCGAGCCCTGCGAGGATCGTCACAGCCAGCCATGGATTCAACACCAGCAGACACAGGATGATGAATGCAGCCGTGATGGTTTGGCTCGCGAGGGTGAATAGATTCTCCAGAATGCCGCGGGTGAGGCGGGGAACTTCGTAGAGTATGTTGTTCGACAACACTGCACCGCCGGCCAACGTGTGAAAGCCCAGCGGGCGGCGTAGATATTCGCCGAACAGTCGCGTCTGCAGCTCGGCCCCGATCTTGAGGGCCACGCGATTCATCGTCAGCGTGCCCGCCAGATTGATGCAATTCGCCAATAGCACGACCGCAATGAAGGCCATCCCCAGAGTCGTGATGAAAGTGTGCCGGCTGGTGAACCCTCCCTGGGTGTAGAGCCACTTCAGCAAGGTGTTGTGCTCGATCAGGCGCGGGTCGCCCAGCACCGAGAAGAACGGCACGATCGCCGTCATGCCGGTAATGGTAGAGAATGCCATCAGGAATGAGATGGACTGTGCAGCGAGTGCATATGCGCGTTGCTTCTGGGTGAGGATGCTCCAGATGTCTCGCACGACGCTCACAGGCTGACTCCTCGGCGTGACCAGGTCGATCCCCGCTTGCGCATGAGCAAGTCGTGATACGCGGCAGCCAGCTTGCGACCGACAGATTCAAACGACAGCTCGGCGTCGAAGTGCGCCCTGACGGCAGCGCGTACTGGCGAGCCAATGTGGTCCGTCATGGCTAACAGCGCCTCGCAGAGTGCGTGCGAGTTGTCCGGCGGCCACAACATTCCCACGGCACCTTGCCCCGTTAGCGCACGAAACGAAGGGATGTCGGTCACGACGGGCGGCAAGCCACACGCCAGTGCCTCGATGAGCGAGTAGCCACTGCCTTCGCGATGGCTGCCGAGAACAAACAAATCCGCGGCTCGCATCAGAGTCTCGATCTCGGCATGGCTCGCGCAACCCAACAGACGCACGCGATCGCGCAGCACGGGATCCCCATCGATGCGCTTGCGGACAGCGGTCAACAATGGCGCAGTCCCGAAGCAACACCAGAGCTGCGCGTCCGGCAAGTTACGCGCGGCGAGACTCAGACCCTTCAGTACAGTGAGCGGGTCCTTGTTGTCGTTGAGATGTCCGACCCACAGGATGAGGGGTGCCGCCGCGGCTACACCGAGCGCGCGACGCGCCTCTTCCTGATTTCCCGGAGTGAAGCGGCTGCTCGATTCGGGAATTTCATAGATTGGCACCCGCCGCTGCAGGAGTCCTGCGTCAGCAAAGCGTTGCGACTGTTGACGTGCGCAGAATGCAACTCCTGAAATCACCGCCGCATTGCGCCGCCAGGCTGTGCGTCGCCAGAATCGCGGGGGCGCGTCTGCATGATCCTGTAACAGGATTGGCGCGTCCGGCGCGATCTGGGAGAGTTGAAAAACATCCTGTCCAAATCCAAGCCCGTGGACATGGAACAGGTCCGGGGCGAGATCGCGCAGGACTCCAGGCAACGTGCCCAAGGGGGCAGTGGGGGAGGCCGCGCGGCCCATCGGCAAAAAGCGATAGCTCACTCCATTGCGATGGAAGGTCTGTGTATGTGTCGATGCCTGGATGACCGAGACCCGCACGCCGCTGCTCGCGGCACATTCCGCAATATCGACGAGCGACGGCCATGCTTTCAGGAGCTCCTCCGGTGCGCGCTGAGCCGGGTCGGCAAAGAAGCTGATCTGCGCTACGTGCATGCGAACGCCTGTATCGAAACTCAAAGACTCAATGCGCGCGGGTCTCGAAGCCGAGCCAGCTTTTTGGACAGCTCGAGCTCCCAGGGACGGTCATACTTGCGAAGTCCATAGCGCCAGGACGCCAGCGCCCGCAGCGTCCGCCGTTGCCAGGCGGGAGCCGTGACGTCGATGATTGTCGGGAATCTGCATCCCAACACGGTCGTGAAGTCACGGATGCGTTTGTGCAGGCGTCGCGAGATCCACGGCGCGTCCTTGTGGCACCAGTACGCGTGCCAGTGCGGCTCCGCCCAACCATCTGCCGTCGTGGGGAACACGACGGGGGTTCCCGTGACGTCGCGCAGACTGCTCATCTGGCGCACGACATGAGGATTCGCACCGCACGGCGGTGGCGGCAGAGGCGTGTAGAGATAAATCATGATCTCCGTTTCCGGATAGCGCCGCTTGAGGACGTGAATGAACTCGAACGTTTTCTCGGTTTCGCCCTCGGGATCCTCGGGCGGGGCCAGCATGAACGACAGCTCCGGAATCACTCCGTGGCCGCGACAGACTTCGATCGCGGCGAGTGTCTGATCTGAGCGCGTCCCTTTACGAATGTGTTTGAGTAGCCAGTCGCTCGGAGACTCGGCGCCGATGTAGGCCATCCGCAGGCGGCTCCTACGAACCCATTCCCAGGAGCGCTCGGAGAGCTTCACGAGCGCGTCTGCGCGGGCAAAGCACCACCAGGGCACCTGGATCTTTGCCAGGGTCTCCAGCAGCGGGGCCATGTCTGCTTCCCGGTCGAAGAAGTTGTGGTCGTAGAACTGAATGGCGTCCACGCCGAGCACGCGTGTGAGAAATGTCAGGTCCTGTTCCAACCTTGGCGCAGTCGGCAAGGCCATTCTGCCTTTGAAGGTTGCTGCCACTCCGCAAAAGGTACAGCGGAAACGGCAGCCGAGCGCCGCCTGGTAGCCGGCCGTGCGTTCGCCGAGGTAGGTGCGGGAAAGGTATTGCGTGGGATTCTCCAACGTTTCGTACGGCAGTCGGTCCCCCAGACTCGCCGCCGAAAACTCACGATCCGGGTTGTGGATGATGTCCTCGCCATCGCGCCAGCTCAGCCCACGGATCGCGGCCAGCGCGTTCGAGTCCTGGTGCGACAGCGCATCCAGCAGCTCGAGGAATGTCTCTTCTCCCTGGCTCCTCACTGCGTAGTCGACGTAAGGAACATTGAGGGTTGCGTGCGGACAGTTGGTGGGAAAGGCGCCGCCCCACACGATCGGAACGCTCGGGAAGCGCTCGCGTACGGCCCGAGAGGCTGTAATCGCCGTGCGCAGCTGAGGGCCTCCCATGATGGTCATCCCGATGGCGCCGATATCCCCATTGGCCAGATAGCGCAAGGTGGTGGCAACGAAGTCGCGGTCGATGTTGCCGTCGATGATCCTCGTTCGATACCGACCCTCCAGGGCGACAGACAAGCTCAACACCGCCAACGGAAAGCGTGCACTCGCACGCTGCGTTATCGTGGGATTGATGAGCAGGATGGTGGGCCGCTGCTTCATGAGAGCGCCTCTGGCTGGCACGATTTGAAGCGCTCGATCAGCTCGTAAGTGGCGCGTGTCACCCAGGGGCCCGGCTCGCCCTCCACATAATCGAACTGGGACCATTCCAGTAGGGTTTGCGGCAGGCGGAACCCGGCAGATACGGCTTCCAGGACGATGGCGCTGCCCGGATAAGGTTTGAAGTAGAAAATCGGCGTCTCGAAATTTGCGCTCAGCGAGCGCAGTCGTCTGGCGCAGTCGATCGTGGCAGTGACGCTCGCTGCGGATTCATCCGGAAAGCCGACGATGAACGGAAAGATGCCGGCCATGCCCAGCGCCTTCATCCAGTTCGCCGTGTGAAATACCTGGTCCAGCGTGATGTCCTTGCGAATCCGCTTCAGCATCGCGGCATCGCCAGACTCCACTCCGACGAGCAGCCGCCGCAGGCCCGACTGCCGGCACAAGCGCCAGGCTTCCTCGGGCAGGCGAGTCCCCTGGTCGGCTCGCATCGTGGCGGCCCATGTCGTGCGGGGGCCGGCGTCGATCATTTCCTTGGCGAGCGTCTGCACGCGTTCGCGGCGCGTGAAAAATGTTTCGTCCTGGAAATTCACGTCCGTGAAGCGATAGCGCTGCCAAAGGTCGCGCAGTGTGGTTGCGACCCGATGTGGGTCGAGTCCAACCCATTTGCGTCCGTAGACAAACGGATCGGAGCAGAAGGCGCAACGGAAGTTACAGCCCTGCGAGGTGATGAAATCGAGCTGTCGTTTGCCCTTGAGCTCGAAGTACCGTTCCACCGGGATCAGGTTGTAGTCGTGAGGTCGGAAGCTCTCGAGCGGCAAAAGGGCGCGTGGCGGATTCAGTTGCACCTGGCCATCCGGTCGCCGGAATGTGCAGCCTGCGCAGTCGTCGAGCGCACGGCCTTCCCGAACACGCTCCACGATGTCTGCAAACGTAGCCTCACCTTGGCCTTGCACTGTAACGTCCACGCACGGCTCACGAAGACACTCAGCGGCAAACATGGAGGGGTGCCAGCCACCCCAGATCACAGGAATATTCGGATGCATCCGCTTGGCGGCGCGTGAGATGCGAAGCGCATCGGCGATGGGCGCCCCAGTGAGGACCGTTACGCCCAAGCACAGCGCACCCTTCAGCGAGCGAAGGATTGTGTTCTCGGCCTCAGGATCGAGTCGCCCATCGACGATCACTACTTCGTAGCGCGCCGGATCGAGATGTGACCCGACCGCCAGCAGTGCCAGAGGCATCGTGAAGAAGACTGCGGTCGGGTTGTACAATACAACCCTGCAGCGTTGCCCGCGTTGCGAGCTCACGTCCGCGCCCCCGAAGCTGGATGCGTGACTTTGAAGATCGTCAGCTGTTCGCCCAGGTATTTACAGCGCGCGAACACCGACAGATCATGATCTCGTCGCTGCAGTTCTTCGAGAAAGCGCACGGAAGCGCCGAAGGTCGACAGCAACACTAGCGCGAAGCCTGAGGGCGTTAGATGTTCGCGCAAATCCGCTGCGAAGCGTTCTGCCACGTCGTTCGAACGCCAGGCGCGCTCCCGATCGTTGAGGGGCGTGCCGCGGAGAAAAGGGGGGTTGAACAGGATGAGATCGAACCGCTCTCCCGAGACTGCGTCGAATAGATCTCCACGACGCGCATCGATCCGCTGCTCGACCTGATTCAACAGCGCGTTGATTCGAGCACATCGCACTGCCGCTGGATTGACGTCGACCGCAACGACTCGCTCGGCGTGCCTGGCTGCGAACACTGCGCAGATACCTGACCCAGTGCCCATGTCCAACACGGTCGTCTGCGAGGAGACGATCCGGCCGTCCAGAACAGATGCGAAGAACGCTCCAGTGCGCAGCCGCTTCGGGTTGAAGACGCTCGGTGTGACCAGGATGGGAACGGATCCGATGCGCTCCACGATGAAGTCGTCATAGCGATGTCGGCCAAGCAGCTTCTGGCCGCGAAACAGCAGTTTCACGAGCAGCTGGGTACCCATCGGAAAACGCAGGGATGGCCAGGCCGTGTACATGGGTGCTCTTGGACTGAGGTCAGTTGATGTGGGAACTTGCTCGGGATCGCCAAAAGTCGGCGACCGTGCGCGCTCCCGGCTCCCGCCACATGGAGCAGACGCAACGTGCGCATTCGGGGCGGGCTCCTGTGCGGATCGCGTCGCGAACAGCAAGCAACCGCGGGCCGTTCAACGCAGTGTCAACGTCCTCAGGCAACGCGGAGTCTTGGAGACCTGCAATAAAGTAGCAGGGATTGATATGACCCTGAGCAGTGATCACAGCAGAGAATTCCGGCGCGTTACAGCGTACTTCGGGAAATTCGGCCGCGCCGCACAGCGCGGCGAAGTACTGATGTATGCGTCGTAGCTTCAACGGACTTTCGGCGATAAATCCGGACTGAAAGTCTGCCGCGTGCTCGCGTTCGAGCGACCGCATCAGTTGTTCGAGCTCCGCTAGCTCATCGGGACGCAGCGCCAGTTCGCTGTTGAATGGCCCGCTGCGGCCGAACGCATGGTCGTTGCCGACGTCGACCGCCAGGAAAGAGATCTGCCAGGCACCCAACTGACGCGCCAGATCGATGAATCGAGGCAGCTGTCGGAAGTTGGCCCGTTGCAGGGTCACGCGGACGCTGACCAGCGCGCTCGTTTCTGCCATGGCCTGGATTCCCTGACACACTTTATTGAATGCATCTACACCGCGGATGGCCGCATAGGTTTCGCGATCGGTCGCGTCCAAAGAGACGGTCGTGGCATCGAAGAGTTGTGCGGCACGTCGAGCGTGCTTTGCCAGTGACAGGCCGGAGGTCAGCAGCCACAGCTTCAGCTCGTGATCGCGCAGCAGTCTCGCGATCCTTTCCCAATCCGGATTCAAGAGGGGCTCACCGCCGGAGAGCAGGACTACTTGTGTTTCCAGTTTCCGCAGGCTCGGTAGCAAGCGCACAGTCGCTTCGAAGGTCATATCGACGCGCCCATGGCGCCAATAATCACAAGTGACGCAGCGGGAGTTGCAGCGCTCGCTCAGGTACAGGATCAACAGGGGCAGCCTGTGAAGCTCAGTGCCACATGCGGGCGCTGCGGTCATGGCGCAGCTCCTTTCCTCACGGCCTCGACAATGTAGTGGTCTGACCATGACGCGAGCGCCGTACAGCGCTGCCCGAGCGTTTCCAGTTTCATGAGCGCGCGTAGGAGAACGGCGGAGCGTTCCACCCACGGCGCTGCATAAGTCGGAGGAAGGGCGACGCCCAGTGGCGAGATGCGCTGGATGATGAAATCCTGCTCCAACAGTGCTGCGAGCTCGGAAGGCGGTGGATAACGGATGGTCAGTCCGCGCCAGCTCACGTCGTCCTGCTGCAACCGGCGCCACGCTTTGTCAGGTTGGCCACGAGCCAAATACCACGCCCATTCCCATGGAACGCGGCGGCCCAACATCACCCAGATAAGTACCGCGCCGGGCTCGAGGCATGTGGCGACGTCGCGCACGAGCCCTGGCAGGTCACGCACGCAGTTGATCGCTCCGAAGTTGGAGAGGACGCCATCGAACCCACGATCGTCCAGCACCCTTCGGAGGTCTTCCATCGATGCGCAGCGAAACTCGATTAGTTGCTGGCAGCCTGCGTTTTCAGCCTTGGACCGCGCCGCACGCACCATGTTGGCCGAGCTGTCGATCGCGACCACCTTGGTTCCGTTGCGGGCGAGCCGCACGGCGTCTTCTCCTGTTCCGCATCCGAGATCGAGGACGCGCCGCGAATCGCGCAGCGCTGTGTCCATTCGCGACCACACCAACGTGCGCAGCGCTTTGCCGATCGCCGTGTCCGTGAACGTCGCGTCGTAGTCAGCGGCTAGATCGTCAAATGCCTCGGCGTGCAACTTGCGGGCTCCAGCAACGCCTCGGAGAGCCGAGTATCTGTAAGTACGGCCGGATGCGGAAACGGTTCCCTGAGTGCCCGTGCTCCCTACGGGGCACGGTCGGAAGGTTGCAGGCAGCCTGTAGGAGACCGGCGAGCTGCGTTAGAACTCGAACGTGGGCCCGAGGGTCAGCGCCACATTGATAAGTCAAGCCGGGCGAGATGCAGCTATTGCTTGGCTTCCAACTGCTATGTGGCTTGTCCTACATAATTGCCACTTCACTCACACTCCGCAGCCAGTCGATTCGATAAATTCGCCCGCGACGGATGAGCTACGACAGGCGAGGCTGCTTTGATATTCGAATTCATTGATCGACTGCTCACAGAAGCAGAGATCCCCGGAAGCACAACACGCAGAACGAGAACACCCGCGAGGCGTGCATTCGCCATTGCACTGTCGCTGTTCTGCATGGCATCGGTGACAACGTTGGCCACTTCGCGCGCGAGCGCGAATGAGATCACTTTCATCGAGGCGCTTCAAAATGGCGTCGACGGCGTTGCCGGCCTGAGTGGCGCCAGCGATCCCGCGGTCTCTCCCGACGGCCGGCATGTGTATGTCGCCTCTTATGCTTCCAGCGCTGTCGCGATCTTTGCGCGCGACACCGTCACTGGGACGCTGACCTACTTGGGCGCCGAAAGCGGACTGACGGCGGCGTTCGGCGTCGATGTAAGTCCCGACGGGGCGCACGTCTACGTCGCCTCGCCGACCGGCAGCGCCATCGTCGCTCTTGCGCGTGATGCAGACACGGGTCTGCTGACTCGACTGCAGGACTACACAAACCCCGGTGGAACGGGCGGGTTCGTCACGGTCACGGCGAGTCACGACGGTAGATATGTCTATGGCGTCGGCGGCAGCCCCAGCGGTCTCGTCGTCTGGTCACGTGACGCTTCGACGGGCCTGCTGACCTTCGTCGCCGACTACCGCGACAACGTCGATGGGCACCTGCTCGGTCAACATTTCGGACCGACCACTAGTCCCATTAACAATATTGCGGTCAGCAGCGACCTGTCGTTCCTCTATATCACCTCGACAGCCGACAACGCTGTGTCGGTGTATGCGATCGACGCCACGACCGGCGAGCTGTCGCAAGCCTCGACGGTCGTCGATGGCATCGCAGGCGTCGACGGCATCCAGGCTGCGTCTTCGCTCGTGCTCTCGCCGGACAATAACTTTCTGTATGTCAGCGGACAGGGAGAGCATTCGGTCGCGATCTTCTCGCGCGATGCCACGACGGGTGCACTCACGTACTTGGGTAAGAGGACAGATGGAGTAGACGGTGTAGAAACGCTGGCTGGTGCGCGCAGCCTCGCGCGCAGCCCGGATGGCCGCTACGTCTACGTTAGCGCCATTACCGACAATTCGATCACGGTGTTCAACCGAGACGCGGTGACTGGCGATCTCTCGCTCGCCATGGCCGCAACCCAGGGAGTGAACGGAGTCAGCGGTATTCAGAGCGTCTCCGGCATGGTCACTGACCCGCTGAGCCGTCATCTGTACGCAGCCGGCCAAGGCGTGAACAGTGTCGCTGTCTTTTCGCTGCCCATTCCGGCGGTCGTGCTGTCGACGACGACCATCACCGTCGACGAAAACGGCCCGGCGGCCGTGCTCGACGCAAATTTGCAGGTATTCGACTCGGATGATCCGACGCTCGCCGACGCGCGCGTCTTCGTGGCCAGCGGCTTCGTCGTGGGCGACACCTTGAGCGTGACGCCTCAGGGGAACATCACTGCCAACTACGACAGCGCTACCGGCACTCTGTGGCTGACCGGCGTGGACACGCTGGCAACATATCAGGCCGTACTGCGCACGGTGAGTTTCCAGGCCGGCAACGATACGTCCTTGGAGACGGGGCAGACAGCAACGAAAGTCGTGTCCTTCCAAGTATTCGACGGCGCGAACGAAAGCGCCGCCGCGGATGTGACGATCACAGTGAACGGCGTCAGCGGGCCCAGCACCTACACCGTCACCGCCAGCGCATCCGGCAACGGTACGATCGGACCTGCGAGCGCGATTGTCGCCCGCGGCAGCACGGCGACGTTCAACGTCGTTCCCGCCAGCGGCGCGAGCATCCAGCAAGTCACGGGTTGCGGCGGCACGCTGTCTGGCAACACATATACAACGGCGCCGATCACGTCCGCGTGCGCGGTGACCGCCACCTTCGTTCTCAACTCGTCCACGGTGAATACCAAGAGTTCAGGCGGTGGAGGCAGCTTCGATCTGCTATTGCTGCTCGCGGCATGCGTCTTGCTGGCTCTGCGTAAACAGCGGCGCGTCGTGTTGAGCGCTGTTGCGCTGGGTGCGATGTCCAGCGCTGGGGCAGCAGAAGATACAGCCTCGCGCTGGTATGTAGCCGCAAGCATCGGGCAAGCTCATGGTGACATTGGTAGCGGCGAGCTCACCTCGGCACTGCGACGTGACGGCTACGATGTAACCGCAAAAGTCGACCATCACGATCGCTTCGCATGGCAAGTGCGCGGCGGCTATCAGTGGACGCGGTATCTCGCGATCGAGGCCGGTTACGCCGACCTTGGCGACGTGGAGGCTGAAATTACCGGTGCGATCGTCGACGTGCCGGGACTGCTCGCAAGCGTCAACGAGCGGCATCCGCACGCTCCGCAAGGCTTCGAGGCCGCGATTGTCGGCCGATTGCCCGTGAACGAAATCGTTTCCGTGACGGCACGTGCGGGCGCGTGGCGTTGGGAATCGGAGTTCGACGTCCGCTCCGCTGGGTTCGTCGGTCGCGACCGAGATGGTGTGGATGCCGTCTACGGCGCCGGCGCGCTGTTCGATGTGTGGTCCCGCATGAGCATCCATGCCGAATGGAATCGTTATCACGCCGATCGCGAGCGCATCGACGTGTATGGCGCCGGACTGAAGTTTCACTTTTGATACCGCTCATGGTGAGCGCGCCGGGTTCGGCGTGCTCACTATTCTCGGGGCCGCGGACCCGTCGCGAGTTCCTGCACCTACGGCAAGGCTCGGGGCCCTGAGATTGCGGCGCGAGTATCTTCCAGCGCAAGGTGAATGAGTGCCTTGGCAGCCCGAGCTGCGCGATCGGCATCTTTGTCGACGATCGCGGCGTAGAGTTCCCTGTGATCAGGAATTGCGTCGCGCGGCGGCTCGTGAGATCGATATTTGAAGTATGTGGTCCAGTGGATGGCAGCGCAGATCGACGCGGACAGCGTCATCAATGCCTGGTTACCTGTCGCCACCAGAATCGCTTCATGAAATCGCTCATCCGCAGCTCGGCCCTCGGCGGATGCGAGTCCCTGGCGCGCCATGGTCTCGAGTGCATTGCCTATGGAAGTCAGTTGCTCCCGAGTCCGGCGGCGTGCGGCCAGTTCGGCTGCGTGGGGCTCGAGAATGCCTCGAAGCTCGAACAATTCCTGGATGAAGGTCAGGCTGGGCCCGCTGTTGAAGGCCCAGCGCAAGACATCGGGATCGAGTACCTGCCAGCGTCGTCGATCGGTCACGTGCGTTCCGAGGTGGGGACGACTCTCAACCAGTCCCTTGGCAACCAACATGCGCACGGCCTCTCGGTACGCGCTACGTGACACACCGAAGTCGACGACAGCATCCATTTCCTTCGGCAACAGAGAGCCGACTGCTCGGCGGCCGCAGAGGATGGACGAGCCGAGCTCGCAAGCGATTCTGCCGTGAACGGACGAGGCTGGAATGGCGGCATGCATCGACCCGGCGATGTCCGACAGGGGAACTGCCCACTGAGGCTCTCGTCTTTGCTCTTTTCTGGGACTGCGCATGTGAGTGTCGAACTCGTGTGTAAAGAATGCGCTGGTGGCACGTTCGACTGTTGGCCACCGCGCACACGGCGATTCGGATGTGCAGGCAAACTATATCAACTATAAAAACGTTTGCATGTATCAAAGCAAAGCAAGTGTTGGCATGATGTCCCCACTTGCGAACGATCTCGCGCGGTATTTAGCGTTCGTGCACGAATCTGCGCGAATCTGCGCGTCGCGACATCGCTGCCGAATGTTTGAGAGAGGTTGAAGGTGAAAAGATGGGTGTTCGCCAGTGTCAGCACGCTGGTATGGGTCTCTTCAGCGTGGGCAGATGGCGATGCAGGGGCGGGTGCGAAGGTGTTTGCGCAGTGCTCGGCGTGTCACACAGTCGGTGCAGGTGCTCAGAACAGCGTCGGGCCTGTGTTGAACGGAATTGTGGGTCGGCCCGCGGGGACGTATCCGAGCTATCGCTACTCTTCGGCCATGAGAAAGTCCGGCCTCACCTGGGATGAGGACGCACTCAAGACTTATCTGAAAGAGCCGGGGAAGTTCCTGCCCGGCACGAAGATGGTGTTTCCCGGCCTCGCCAGCGATGCGGATCTTGCCAACATAATTGCGTATCTCAAACAGCAGCCGGCCGAGTGAGCTTCGCGGAGATCTCATCGGCGGCGCGCCGGATGGCGACGACAGTGTCCTTGATAGGCAGCGCTTTCGGAGTTTCGATGAACGGGCAGGTCAATGCGGCCGCTACGCCCTGTGGCGACATGATGGGGGCGGACAGATCGATGATGTGCCGGGTGACGTCGCTGTCCGCTCGAACATATTTTTTGGTGCGGGCCATTGCTGCCCGCTCTTCGAACGCTTTCCACGCGTTGCCGCTCACCGTAGGTGCAAGGCGGGTGCGCCACTCCGCGCGAATGTTGGGTGGCTGAAATGCATAGAGCACCAGCCCTGATGTAGACACGACCAATGGCCGGCGATTGCCCACTCGTACTGAGTAGCCTTCATTGCCGGGCGCTTCGATGCGAGCAATGACGACCATCTGCTCATTGCTGGCTACCGCCAGATGGCAGGATTGCCCGATCGCGCGAGCCAGCTTTGTCATCTCGGGCAACGCATGCTCGAGCAGACTCCGGGCCGGTGGGCGCGCCAGCGCGAGAGCGAACAACTTGTCTGTAAGCTCGAGCCCTTCGCCTGACTCCGCTGGAGCGATATAGCCGCGGCGTATCAACGCTTCGACCATGCGGAACAGCTCGCCGACTGAACGGCTCAGCTCGTTGGCCATTTGTGACAGCGTCAGTGGGCCGCCGCGCGCGGCCAGCAACTCGAGTACGTCCAGCCCCTTCTCTAGAGCGGGCGCGCTGTATTTGCGTTCTCGGTTTTCACGTTCGGTCATTTTTCAATTATAAATCAATAGCTGCTACCGGTTACCACGATTCAAGCGCAGGGGCGGCGGCAGACAGGCTGTCGATTGATTGCATCGAATTTCAGTAATGAAGTAGATTGTACTTGTGAAAGCGTGTATCTTCGGTTTGCGACAGTTACAACAAGAGCCGTGCGTGTCAGATGCCGCAGAACGCGGCGCAAGGACTCCGGCCCGGCAGGGGGTGTTGTGTTCGATTCGTGCTTGCGCGTGCAGCCGTATCAGGATCCGCCGAAGGTCAACGTGCGGCGCATCTCATTGCGTGGCTGCAAGGATTTCGAGCTGCAGCCGGGCGATCGCAACAACATTTCTTTCGAGTTATCACCTGGATCGGAATTCTTCGCGCACTCGAGCGTGCGGCGAAGCTTTTCTTGCGAGCGACGTTATCACGATGATGGAGGGAGCCGTCTCTCTCGAGAGAGATGACCGGCAGTAAACATTTGTCCGAGTATTGACGCGATTGGCGTCGCGGTGATAAGTACGCCACTGACCACACCCGCAAACAAGGGTGGGACTTCAAAGGGGGAACAATCAATGCAGTCGGTGACCAGGAATGGCGTTTTACGCGCCGCAGTTTTGGTAGCGCTAGCAATCTCGGCTCAAGCCAAGGCGCAGCAGGGCTCGTCCACGTCCGCTAATACCAGTGAACTCGAGGAAGTAATTGTTACCGGTATCAGGGAGTCGCTCCAGCGAAACCTGGATATGAAACGCGAGGCGACCGGCGTCGTCGACGTGATTTCCTCGGAAGATATCGGCAAGTTTCCCGACTCGAACGTCGCCGCATCGCTGCAGCGAATCCCGGGTGTGTCGATTCAACGCGCCGGCACGCGCGGCGAGCCGACCGGCATCACGGTGCGCGGCTTCGGTGGCGACTTCAACGAAACGCTGTTCGATGGCCGCCGCATTTCCACGGCCGCCGGCGGTCGTTCGGTGGATTTCAGCACGGTGGGTGCGGACTTCGTCGGTGCGTTGGCCGTGATGAAGACGCCGGATATCACGTTGTCCGCCAACTCCATCGGCGCCACCGTCAACGTGATGTTTCCCAAGCCGTTCGATCAACCCGGACTGCGGCTGGTCACCAGTGCCTCCGGTTCGATGCAGGATGAGGCCGGTGAGATCAAGCCCACCGCGGGCGTGCTCTTCAGCAATACCTTCGCGGATGACACGTTCGGCGTGCTGGCCGATGTGATCTATACCGAGCGCAGCACCGACACCAATCGCGTGTTCGTGTCCGGCTGGGTGGGCGGTCGCTTCGCGCCGTGTCAGCTGACCCCGACGTGTACCGGCAACCAGCTCGATGACAAGAGCGTCGTGGGTTGGTGGCAGCAGCAATACGGCGCCGAACAGTCGCAGGTGAACGATGAGCGCATCGACGGTCGCATCGCCTTCCAGTGGCGTCCGTCGGATCGCGTGTTGCTCACCGTCGATGACAACTATTCGCGCCAGAAGCTCGTCACCGAGACCTATGGCTTTGCGCTGTGGTTCGGCTTGAACGATCTGCGCAACGTGCAGATGGACGGCAACGGCACGGTGGTCGACTTCGTGCAGTCGGGCACGCCGATGGATCTGAACGCGGGCCTGACGACCCAGTTGCGCGAGACCAATCAGATCGGCATCAATCTGAAGCTCGATGCCTCCGACAACCTGTCGTTTGACATCGATGCCTCCTATGCCAAGAGCCGGCAGAACCCGAACGGGGAGGGCGTCGACAATGCCGATATCGGCTATGGCGGCAGCCTCGGTACCGCCTTGGGCGTGCGCGTGCTCGGCGATAGCAGCAACACCTTGCCGCAGTTGACCACCTACGGTCCCAACGGCGATCAATCGCGCTATCTCGATCCGAACGTGATTGGTTCGCACGTGCTGGTGCGCCAGTCACAGGAGAATACGGACGAGCTGAAGCAAGCGCGCATCACGGTGACCTGGAAGCAGGACAACCTGCAGCTCGACGGCGGCGCCAGCTATGTCGATGACAACTTCCAGCTGCAGCAGAGCAACACGTTCGCCAACAACTTCTGGCAGGCCTACTCCGGCTATGGCGCGCCCTCGGGCCGCTCCTCGGGCGTGCTCGTGCCGACCAACCTGTATCGAGGCACCATCGGGACGGGCGGCTTCATTCCGGGGTTCTCCGGCGGCGGCGCGTTGCCCTCACAACTGCTCATGTACGATCCTCGCGGTCTGTACGGCTACCTGCAAGGGCTGGGCAATCCCTATCAGAGCAACATCCCGGGGTTCAATTATCCCCAGAACGAGGACGGCTCCAACGCCTGCCTCAACGCCGCGCCACCGGCCCTGTGTAGCTACGCGGGGAGCCTCGATCTGGCTGCCGACCCGGGCAGCATTCAGGACATCACCGAGAAGACCTTGTCGCTGTTCGTGCGCGCGGCCTTCAACGTCGAGGTTGCGGGCCGTCCGTTCCATTTCAGCGCGGGCGTTCGCAACGAGCGTACCGATGTGACTTCGGCGGGTATCGGCCGCCTGCCGGTGTCATTGGCCCGGGACGCCGCCGACCCGACGTTGCTGACGACTACGTTCTCGCCGACTCGGTCGATCTCCACCGACAGCAAGTATTCCTATCTGCTGCCGAGCATGGACATGAAGCTGGAGGTCACTCCAGAGATTCATGCCCGCTTCAGCGCCTCGCGGACCTTGACGCGACCGGCGATCAACTTCCTGACGCCCGTGCTGAACGTGGGAGGGCTGCCGCGTATCGGCGCATTGACTGCGGATGGCGGCAACCCGAACCTCAAGCCGTATCTGTCGGATAACTTCGACTTCGCGGTCGAGTGGTACTACCAGCAGAACTCGTATGCGTCGGTCAACTACTTCATCAAAGAGGTGACCAACTTCATCGTGCAAGGCACGCAGCGCCAGACCATCAATGGCGTGATCGATCCGAGCACCGGTCAGCTGGCGCAGTACACGGTCTCGCAGCGGATCAATGGCCCCGATGCCACCGTCGACGGCTTCGAGTTCGCCTGGCAACACGTGTTTGGCGACACCGGCTTCGGCTTCAACGCCAACGTCACGCTGGTGAACACCGACAAGCCTTACAACCGCTACGACATCTCGCAAAGCGGCTTTGCGGTGACCGGTCTGGCGGACTCGGCGAACTTCGTCGGGTTCTACGACAAGAACGGCTTCGAGGTGCGCGTCGCCGCCAACTGGCGCGACGAATACCTGCTGCAGTTCGGTCAGAACCAGAACACCGGCGCGTTCGGTGCCGAGCCGACGTTCGTGAACTCGAGCCTGCAGATCGATCTGACCACCAGCTATCAGCTGACCGATCAGCTCAACGTGTTCTTCGAGGCGTTGAACGTCACCAACGAGACGATGAGCACGCATGGTCGGTTCGACAACCAGCTGCTCGACGTGTTCGCCTACGGTCGGCGCTACGCGTTGGGCGCGCGCTACCGGATGTAACATCGGCTGGGGGAGGTGGCGGTACATATCCCCTGTCCGGCGCCTCCCCCTTTTTTTGGTCGTGGTGCAAGCAGGTATGAGAGTTGTGATCGACATTTGCGAGACAAGTTGGGGGAACTCATGAAGTGGCTGACGGCAATCGCGTGTGTCTTGGCGGCGAATGTTTGTTGGGCGCAGGCGGACGGCGCCTTTCGACCGGCGAGCACCAACGTCTGGGATGCGCAATACCCCCGCATCGACGATGCTGGACGCGTGCAGGTGCGCGTGAAGGCGCCGGATGCCACGAAGGTCAAACTGAATTTCTGGAACGGTCCCAAAGTCGACATGCAGAAGCAGGCGGATGGCTTCTGGTCGGTGATCACGGAGCCACTGGTTCCGGGGTTCCACTATTACACCGTCGTCATCGACGGCGCTGAAGTCTCCGATCCGGGCAGTCAGGCATTCTTTGGCGGCTCACGATATGCGAGCGCGGTGGAAATTCCGGAGCCAGGCGCGACTTATTACTCCATCCAGGATGTTCCTCACGGTCAGGTGCGTGAGGTCTGGTACCACTCCAAGGTCACCGGAACCTGGCGACATGCGCTGGTGTATCTGCCGCCAGGCTATGACACGCAGGCAAAGGCCCGCTATCCAGTGCTCTATCTGCAGCATGGCGGTGGCGAGGATGAGACCGGTTGGATCCGGCAGGGCCGCGCGAATTTCATTCTGGACAACCTGATCGCGGCGCGCGAGGCCGAGCCCATGATCGTCGTCATGGCCTATGGCTATGCGCGTCGTGCCGGCGAAGCTCCGCCCGATATGTCATCTGTGGCGTTCGGCTCTCCGGCCATGCTCAAAGGCATGCTGGACATGGCCGCGACGTTCGAGGATGACGTGACGCAGGCACTGATTCCCTTCATCGACAAGACGTTCAAGACGCTGACCGATCGCGACAACCGCGCCATGGCTGGCCTGTCGATGGGTGGCATGCAGACGTTCCACGTCACGCTCAATCATCTCGATCTGTTCTCTCACATCGGTGGCTTCAGTGGCGCCGCCGGACTGCTGTCCGCCGATGCCGGCAAGTTCGATCCCAAGACGGCTTACAACGGAGTGTTCGCCGACGCTGCTGCGTTCGGCAAGCGGGTGCACGTGCTCTGGCTCGGCGTGGGCAGCGCGGAGGGGGAACGATTTCTCTCCGGCATTCGAGGCTTTCATGAAGGCCTGAACGCGGCCGGCATCAAGCACGTCTATGTGGAATCGCCGGGCACGGACCACGAATGGCAGACCTGGCGGCGCGCCTTGCAGGATTTTGCGCCCAGGTTGTTCAAGCATCGTAAAGCGCGGACCTGATGAGAACGGATGATGAATAAAGCCATTTGCCTGGTGGCATTGTTGCTGAGCGCCTGCTGCACGCAAGCGGCGCTGGCGCAGATGCAGACGCAGGCGCCGCCGGTCGTTCCCGGCGCCAAACCGGTCGCGCTCGAATCGATCAAGATCCATGCGAGCGCGGTCGCAGGCAATCTCGAAGGCAACGCGGTCGAGCGCGACGTACTGGTGTTCCTGCCGCCCGGCTATAAAAAGGAGTCGAAGCGCCGCTATCCCGTGTTGTACGCGCTGCACGGATACTCGATCGGCGCCGCGCAGTGGGCTCGCGAAATCCACGCTCCGCAAACCATCGAAGGTGCGTTTGCCAGCGGCGCGAAGGAGATGATCGTGGTGTTGCCTGACTCGAAGACCGTGCACAACGGCTCGATGTACTCGGGTTCGATCACGACGGGCGACTTCGAGAGCTTCATCGCCCGCGATGTGGTCTCTTACATTGACGCGCATTACCGCACGATTCCCGAACGGCGCAGCCGCGGCCTGGCCGGTCATTCCATGGGCGGCTACGGTGCCACGCGGATCGGAATGAAACATGCGGACGTGTTCGGCAGCCTCTACATCATGAGCCCTTGCTGCCTCTCGCCGCGCTCCCTGGGGCCCGGCAACGCCGAGTTGAGCAAGGCATTGGAAGAGGTGAAGAGTCCCGCCGACTCGGCCAAGTTGCCGTTCTTCGCGCGCGCGCAGCTGGCGGCCGCGGCGGCCTGGTCGCCCAATCCGAAGAATCCTCCGTTATTCCTCGATCTTCCGACACAGGCTGGCGAAGCTCAGGCCGATGTCCTGGCGAGATGGGCAGCCAACGCGCCGCTGGCGTTCATTCATCAGTACATTGGGAACATCCGGCGCTATGACGCGATCGCAATCGACGTCGGCGACCAGGATGGTCTGCGTACCGATACCGCCAGGCTGCATGACGTGCTCGACACCTATGGGATCGCGAACAGCTTCGACATTTATGCCGGCGACCATACCAACCGACTGGGCGATCGTTTCCAGAATCATGTGCTGCCGTTCTTCGGTAAACACCTTTGCTCCGATGCCGGATGTCGCTAGTGCTGTGACAGCTAAGGGGGTGTGTGAATGAAAGGAAGTGGCAGGTCTTTGCGCACGATTCCAACCTGTTTTCTGACGCTATGCCTGGCATCGAGCGGCGTGACGATGGCCTCCAATGCCAGTGAGGTCTCTTTGCGAGCGCGCGCCGATGAAAAGGCAAAAGCGCTGGTCGAGCAGCTGACACTGGCGGAGAAGGTCGAGCAACTGCTCAACACGGCGCCGGCGATCCCGCGCCTGCAGGTGCCCGCATACAACTGGTGGACCGAGTCGCTGCACGGTGCAATGGGCCCGGTGCCGACCACGAATTTTCCCGAGCCGATCGGGCTTGCAGCGTCGTTTGATGAAGCCATGATGCACGACGTTGCGGCGGCAATCAGCGTCGAAGTGCGCGCGCTGCATGCGCTGGGACGCAAGACGGGGAAGTTGGGCCGCATCGGCACCGGGCTCGATACCTGGTCGCCCAACATCAACATCTTTCGCGATCCGCGCTGGGGTCGTGGACAGGAAACGTACGGTGAGGATCCATTCCTCACGGCACGCCTCGGTGTGGCGTACGTGCGCGGCATGCAAGGCCCCGATCCAGAACGTCCCGACGTGGTCGCCTCGCCCAAGCATTTTGCGGTCCACAGCGGCCCCGAGTCGACGCGCCACGAAGCGAACGTGTTCGTGACGCCGCACGATCTCGAAGATACCTATCTCCCCGCGTTTCGCGCGGCGATCGTCGAGGGTAAGGCGGGATCGATCATGTGTGCCTACAACCGCGTCAACGGCGCGCCGGCATGTGCCAGCGATCTGCTGTTAAAAAATCTCCTGCGTGACGCGTGGAAGTTCGATGGCTACATCGTGTCCGACTGCGATGCCGTCAAAGACATCAGTGACAACCACAAGTTCGCGCCCGATGCCGTCGCGGCGGTCGCGGCCGGGCTCAAAGCGGGAGTCGACAGCGAGTGCAGCAATGCCACATTGTTCGATATCGACGGTCTGGGTGCCCGCTACCAGCAGGCCTACGAGCGCGGCATGATCAGCATGCAGGATATCGATCAGGCGCTGATCCGATTGTTCTCCGCGCGTTACCGCAACGGCGATCTGCCGGGCCTGGAGGGCCGGCCGCCAATCAACACCCCGCCCAATGTAGTGACCACGCCGGAGCGCGATGCGCTTGCATTGAAAAGTGCCGAGAAGAGTCTGGTGCTGTTGAAGAATGATGGGGTGCTGCCACTGAAAGGCACCGAGCGCATCGCCGTCATCGGGCCCCACGCCGATGCTACGCGCGTGCTGCGTGGGAACTATTCATCGGCGCTATCGAGTCCACCAGTCTCACTGGTCGATGGTTTGCGTCGTGCTTTGCCGAAGGCAACCGTGACGCACGTGCCCTGGTCGGCGTCGATTACCGATGGCGATCCCATCCCGACCACGGCGTTGCGCTCGCCGCGCGGTGAGCCCGGATTGCTGGCGGAATACTATGACGCCGCGGAAGCACAGCCCAAACGGTTCGCCTCACACGCCGCTTTCGCCGAGCACGCCAGCAAGGTGAAGTTCAGGAGCAAACCGACGGTCACTCGCGTCGAGCCGGGCATTGCCATGCGCGGCAACGAGCACGCGCAACTGTCGGAGTATTACCGCGTGGTGTGGACGGGCTTCGTCGTGCCTCCAGAAAGCGGCACTTATCGAATCGCGCTCAGCGGACCCAATGCGGAGCTCACATTGGATGGCAAGGTGCTCGCCCGCCATCGCAACCAGCCGTGGGGCACGCGCTCCGAGATGACGACTATCGAGCTGGAGAAGGGACGGCGCTATCCGATTCGCGTCAGCGCGGATGCGCTGTTGCTGTCCGGCGTCGAAGTCCTTTGGAAACGCGTTTCTACTCAGCCTGAAGCAGACCTGCGCGCCGCTGCCGCGCAATCGGACGTAATCGTCGCCGCCGTTGGCCTGAATTCCAATCTCGAGGGAGAGGAGATGAAGGTCGAGCTGGAAGGGTTCTCGGGCGGCGACAAGACATCCATCGATCTGCTCGCCGATCAACGCCAGCTGCTCGAACTGGCGAGCTCCCTGGGTAAGCCGCTGATCGTCGTGCTCATGAACGGCAGCACGCTCGATCTGTCGTGGCCCAAGCAGCACGCCGCTGCCATCGTCGAAGCCTGGTACGCAGGGCAGGCCGGCGGACTTGCGATCGGCAATGTCATCGCTGGCAAGACCAATCCGGCGGGCCGACTGCCGCTGACGTTCTATCGTAGCGTCGCCGATCTGCCGCACTTCGAGGACTACTCGATGCAAGGTCGCACCTACCGATATTTCGCCGGTACGCCCGTGTACCCGTTCGGCTACGGCTTGAGCTATTCGACGTTCGAGTACGGCGCGGTGAGCATACAACCGGTGGACGGCGCTCCGGAACGTGGGCTGCGTGTCACTACCACGGTTCGAAACACGAGCAGCAGAGCAGGCGAAGAGGTGGCTCAGCTGTATCTGGATCCGCCGCACTTCGAAGGCGCGCCGCGACTAGCGTTGCGGGGCTTTCAACGTTTCGAGCTCAAGCCAGGTGAGCAGCGGACCGTCACGTTCGAGCTCACTCCACGTGATCTGAGCTTTGTGACACGGGATGGGGTACGGCAGATCTTCGCCGGCGAGCACCGTGTGAGCATCGGATCCGGACAGCCGGGATCGGGTGTGCCCGTGCAATCCAGTGCGTTCGTGACGACGCATGTCGTCCCTCTGGCACTTTGATCGTATCGACATTCTCGGCACGAGTAATTAGCAGGACGTAGAGGCCCTAATGAATCTGAAGGCAGCACTATCAGCGCTCTTGGTCGGTGTAACGGTGTCCGCTGGTGCAGCGTATGGGCAGAGCGTCACGCTGAAGGTCGAGACCGACAAGCCCGGCGCCAAGATCGATCGGCAGTTGTTCGGTCAATTCGCCGAGCATCTGGGCCGCGGTGTCTACGAGGGCGTCTGGGTCGGGCCGGATTCACGCATCCCAAATACGCGGGGCATTCGCAATGACGTGGTTGCGGCACTCAAGGAGCTTCGCGTGCCCAACGTGCGTTGGCCGGGCGGCTGCTTCGCGGATGAATATCACTGGCGCAATGGCATCGGTCCGCTGGCCGATCGCCCTGCGACGCTCAATCCGAACTGGGGCGGCGTCATCGAGCCGAATACGTTCGGCACGCACGAGTTCATGGATTTCGTGCGGCAAATCGGCGCCGAAGCCTACCTGTCGGTCAACGTCGGCTCGGGCACGCCCCATGAGGCCGCCGACTGGTTCGAGTACCTGACGACCAACCAGCCAACCGCCCTGGCGAAGCAGCGCGCGGCGAACGGTCATCCGGCGCCCTACGGCATCTCGTTCCTGGGCATCGGCAATGAGAGCTGGGGATGTGGCGGCTCCATGACGCCGGAAGAGTATGTGAATCAGCTGCGCATCTACGCACGCTATACACGCAACTACAACGCCGATCATCCGATGCTGAAGATCGCAGTCGGCCCCGATTCGGGCGATACCGGGTACACCGAAGCGGTGATGAAGGCCTGGAAGGAGCGCAACTGGAGCTGGGACATCGACGGACTGTCGCTGCACTACTACACAGTCGGCGGCGGTTGGCCGCCGAAGTTTGCCGCGACCGGCTTCGGTGTCCAGGAGTACGCAACCCTGATCGGTCATACGTTGCGAATGAACGAGTTGATCGGCACGCACGGCGCGATCATGGACAAGTACGATCCGGAGAAGAAGATCGCGCTGGTCGTGGACGAGTGGGGTGCCTGGCTCGCGCCCACGCCGGGAAGCAAGGAAGGGTTCCTGGAGCAGCAGAACAGTGTGCGCGACGCAATCATCGCCTCGCTCAACATCAATATCTTCGCGCGTCACGCCGATCGAGTGCGCATGGCGAACATCGCACAGATGGTCAACGTGCTACAGGCGATGATCCTGACCGATCAGGACAAGCTCGTGCTGACGCCTACCTATCACGCCTTTCACATGTACGTTCCATTTCAAGATGCAACGTTCCTGCCGGTGACCTTCGACGCGGGTAGCTACGTGAACGGTGACATCAAGTTGCCGAAAGTCGATGCAATCGCTGCGAAGGGCAAGGATGGCAAGATCTGGTTGGCAGTCACGAATATCGATCCGTCCGGCCCGGCGCAGTTTGAACTGACGACCCGTGCCAAGCGGGCTGCAGGAAGGATTCTGTCGGCGCCGAAGGTCGACAGCGTAAACACGTTCGACGCGCCCGCGACTGTCGCGCCAAAGCCGTTCGCAGTGAAGTCCAGCGGCAACAAGATCGTCCTCAAGTTGCCGCCGCATTCGCTGGCCGTGATTGCGTTGGAAGAGTAGGCCTGATGATTACACGCCGTACACTGCTGCATTCGACGCTGGGTGCGGCTGTATTGGGGGCGACACCACCGCTGTTCGCCGCCTCGCCGAAGCGCAAGTTCAAGTTGAGGCTCGCTCCGCACCTCGGTCAGTTCGTGGGCCATGCAGGGCAGAGCATCGTCGATCAGCTCAAATTCATGGCGGACGAGGGTTTCACGGCATTTGAAGATAACGAGATGATGCAGCGCTCGGTCGCCATGCAGGAAACGATCGCCCGCACTTTGCAACAACTCCAGATGACGATGGGCGTGTTCGTAGTTGCCGTGGGCGGCAACGAGAACAGGTTGTTCACGACAGGTCATCAAGACAATCCCGCGAGGTTTGCCAAGGCTTGTCAGGATGCGGTCGCAGTCGCCCGGCGCGTCAACGCCAGGTGGATGACGGTCGTGCCTGGCGTGTTCGAGCGCAAGTTACCGATCGGCATACAGACGGCAAATGCGATCGACGTGCTGCGTGCTGGCGCCGAGGTGTTCGAGCGGGAGGACCTGGTGATGGTTCTCGAACCGCTCTCCGACTCACCCGATCTGTTTCTGCGTACGGCCGATCAGGCGTACGAGATCTGTCGTGCCGTCAACAGCCCCGCCTGCAAAATACTCTTCGACATGTATCACCTGCAGCGTAACCAGGGATCGATCATTGCCAGCATCGACCAGGTCTGGAGCGAGATTGGCTACTTTCAAATCGGCGACGTTCCGGGCCGGCTGTGGCCGGGCACCGGGGAGATGAGCTACGGCAACATCTTCAAACACATCGCGACCAAGATGCAGCGCAGCGGTCGCGATTTCATCTTTGGCATGGAGCACGGACCGTGGCAACCGAACAAGGAGGGGGAGCGTGCATGCATCGAGTCGTACGCGGCAATAGATGCCGTGTTGTGACTCGTGACGCATCGATCGTTGATGCGCGAACTGGTTGTTCGCGAGTAGGGGGGCGTGATGTCGACTCGTCGATGAGGGCGAGCGGCAACGCGTGATCACATGTGTAAAGTCTCGAATGAATCCGCAAAGGCTCATGAGAACAGATAACTCAGATCGAAGAGAACAGACCATGTTTAACAAATTTTGCAAGGATGGCGCTGGCTCCGTAAGGAGAATTACGTCGAGTCGCTTTCAAACGTTGGCGGCTTGCGGGTTACTGATCCCACTGTCGGTGCAGGCGCAAGTAACGCCTCCCGAATCCGCTACCTCGGGGAGGGATCAGCAGAGCGGCGGGCTCGAAGAAATCCTCGTCACCGGCACGCGCATCATGTCGAGCGGGTACAACGCGCCGACGCCGACCTCGGTCATCAGCGCTGAGCAGCTTACCGCCAATGCGCAGCCGAACATTTTCACCACAGTTGCGCAGTTGCCCTCGCTTCAGGGATCCACTGGCACGCAGACCAATACGTTCAGCACCTCCAGCGGCGCGCAGGGCTTGAGCTCGTTCTCGTTACGTGGCCTGGGAGCGATCCGCACGCTGACCCTGCTCGACGGCCAGCGCGTCGTCGGGGCGAACGTCACGGGCGTGCCCGACGTGAGTCTCTTTCCTCAGCTGCTGATCGAGCGCATCGACGTAGTCAACGGCGGCGCATCGTCTTCCTACGGCTCCGACGCGGTGGGTGGCGTGGTCAACCTCGTTACGAACACGCGTTTCGAAGGGTTCAAGGGAAACATCCAAGGCGGCATCACCAACTACGACGACAATGAAACGATCGTCGCGCAGCTGGCTGCCGGCAGCAGCTTCCTCGATGGCCGCCTGCATGCTGTGGGCAGCGTCGAGTATCACGATGAAAAGGGTGTGGGCCCGGGTCCGTACGGCGTCGGCCTTGCGGGTGGTCGCGACTGGTTCACGCAGCGGACGCTCGTCAATCGCAACGTGCTGAATGACGGCTCGCCGCAATACACCGTCATCGATTACGCGCAGCCCTATAACTACACCAAGTTCGGCCTGATCACGTCCGGGCCGCTGCAGGGTATTGCGTTCGACGCAGCCGGCAACCCGTTCGATTTCCAGTATGGCTCGAACGGAGTTCCTGATGGTAACGCGGCCGGCACCGTCAGCGGCTGCCTGCCGGGCTTCTGCGTCGGCGGCGATCTGTCCGGCAATGTCGATTCTGGCCGCACACTGCAGTCTTCACTGGAGCGGGTCAACGGCTATGGCCGGGTCGGATTCGAGTTTGCGGATGACCAGGAAGTTTATTTAACGGTCAATCTGGCGCAGGTTCAAACCCACAATCAGCCGATCAACGGCATGAACCGGCCGAACCTCACCATCCAGTGCGACAATCCGTTCTTGCCGGCATCCATCCAGACGCGCTGCGCGGACGCTGGAATTACCAGTTTCCAATACGGAACCAGCAACGCAATCCTGCCGAGCACGCAGGTGTACACCGACCGCCGTCAATATCGTTTCGTGTTGGGCGCGATGGGTAAAGTGCCCTTGTTGGGCCAGAAGTGGAACTACAACGGCTACTACCAGCATGGGGTCAACTTCTCCGACATCGATGTCGAGAGCATCATGCTGTCGCGTCGCTTCAATCAGGCGATCAACGCGACCACGTTGAACGGCAGCATCGTTTGCGCCGACCCGGTCGCGCGGGCGAACGGCTGTGTGCCCATCAACATCTTCGGTGGCATGCGACCCTCGGACGCAGCGTTCAACTACATCATGCCTGACAAGGGGCCGTATCAGCGGACGCGACAGAACCAGGCAGTAGCCAGCTTCAACGTCTCCGGCGAGCCGGTGGACCTGTGGGCAGGGCCGCTCGCGGTCGCATTCGGTGTGGAGTATCGCAAGGAAGAGTACCGCGTTCGCGCCGATGCCTATGGCAACGGCATCAACGCGCAAGCGGGCATCGAGGGTACGCCCTACGATGCAAACTATCCGGCCGATCCGGTGCTGCTGGACACTGGCAACAACTGGTATGCAGGCAACTACAAGAACGGCGAGGGCGAGTACAGCGTCAAGGAAGCCTATCTGGAATTCGACTTGCCGCTGTTCGACTCGGGAAGCGCCGGTCGAGCGAACCTCAATGCCGCCTCACGCGTGACCGATTACAGCACCTCGGGAACGATCGACGTCTGGAAGGTTGGCGGCACTTGGGATACTCCGCTCAATGGGCTGCGCCTGCGCGCAACTACCTCGCGTGATGCGCGTGCGCCCAATCTCTCGGAATTGTTCGCAGCGCCAGTCACCACGACGCTGCCGAACTTCCTGGATCCGTTCCGTAACATCAATGTACTCGCGATCCAGAATCAGGTCGGCAATCCCGCCCTCACTCCGGAGGTCGCTCGCAATACTTCGTTCGGTGTGGTGCTGTCCGAACCGGCGTGGCTGCCGAACTTCAGCGTGTCGGTCGACTATTACAAGATCAAGATCGACGACGTCATCTCCAGCTTGAGTGCCAACGACATCGTCAACTTCTGTTTCCGGGGCGTCCTGCCGCAGACCTGTAACTCGTTCAATCTGAACAACCCGAACGGACCGAACTTCATCAACGTGCAGTCGTTCAACTTCGCGTCGATCGAAACTTCGGGCTTCGACATCGAAGCGAGCTATCGCTGGCAGCAGGCTTTCGGTTTGCCCGGGACCATCACGGTGCGCGGACTGGCGACACACATCCGCGAATACATCACCGACAACGGCTTGCCAGGCACGGTTCCGATCGACACCGCTGGGGTGAACATCGACACCAAGGCCGATTGGAAAGTCCTGGCGATCCAGAGCTACGAGACCGACAAATTCTCGTTCATGCTCCAGCAACGCTGGATCAGCGACGGTGTGTTGGGCAACCAGTACATCGAGTGCAAGCCGGGAACCTGCCCAGCCTCTACGGTGAATCGGCCGACCATCGACAACAATCACGTCGACGGGGCGTTCTATCTCGACATCGGTGGGTCGTACCAGCTGATGCCGAACGCGACCGCCTATTTCAAGGTCGACAACGTGCTCGATGAGGATCCGGCGCGGGTGACGATCTTCAGCAACCCGGCGCTCTATGACGCTCTGGGCCGGGTGTATCGACTCGGCGTGCGCTTCACTCTTTGATGCGATGACGAACAGGCGACCCGGCCCCCCGGGTCGCCTTTTTTTTGCAGCTCCGCAACCCAGCCAGAAACCATGAAACTATCGCTACGTCATCTCCTGCCGGTGAGTGTTGCAGGACTGCTGCAGGCCACTGCAGCTTTCGCGACCAATCCCCTGATCATGGATCAGTTCACTGCCGATCCGACGGCGCGCGTGTTCGAGGGCAAGGTCTACGTTTACCCTTCGCACGACATCAAGGCGCCGCCGCAGTACAAAGGGCGCCCGAACTGGTTCGTCATGGAGGACTACCACGTATTCTCCTCGGAGAATCTGACGGATTGGACAGATCACGGTGTGATCTTGAAGCAGACGGATGTGCAATGGGCCGATCCCACTGCGTACAGCATGTGGGCGCCGGACAGCGTCTTCAAAGACGGCAAGTATTACTTCTATTTCCCGGCGATCGCCAAGAGCGGCGGGTTCAGAATCGGTGTGGCGATCGCGGACCGGCCCTACGGGCCGTTCAAGCCCGAGGCCACTTACATCGAAGGCGTGAAAGGCATCGATCCCGCCGTGCTCATCGACAAGGACGGCACTGCTTACCTGTACTACTCCTTGGAAAAGCTGTTCGTTGCCAAACTGAAACCGAACATGCTCGAGATCGACGGTGAGCCGGCGGTTTTCGACAATCTGCCGAAGAAGGGATTGCAGGAAGGTCCCTTCGTGTTCGAACGCAACGGCATCTACTATCTCACCTATCCGCACGTGGAGAACAAGACCGAGCGGCTCGAATACGCCACGAGCTCATCGCCCATGGGGCCGTTCAAGTGGGCTGGCGTGATTCTCGATGAGGCGCAAAGCGGTTGCTGGACCGTGCACCATTCCATCCTCGATTACAAAGGACAGTCGTATCTGTTCTACCACGACAAGGATCTGTCGCCCGCGTTCGACAAGAACCGCGCGATCAGGGCCGACAAGTTGTTCTTCAACGCCGACGGCACGATCCGCAAAGTCATTCCGACGCTGCGTGGTGTCGGGCTCGTGGAGGCGAAAAGCGAGATTCAGATCGACCGCTACAGTGCCACCAGCGACGCTGGAGTCGCCGTTTCGTTCCTGGATGAGTCGAACCCGCATGCAGGCTGGAAAACCACGTTCAGCGCCGCGAAGTCGTGGGTGCGATTCAACGAAGTCGACTTCGGACAGGGCGGCCAGAAATCGATCCAAGTGCGTGCCAGGGCCGTCGGTGGCGGCGCGCTCGAGATCCGTCTGGACAAGCAAGACGGGCCGGTGCTCGGGCGCGTCGAAGTCGGGCAGGGAAGCGATTGGCGAACCGCGAGTGTCGTCGCGAAAAACATTCCTGCGGGTGTCCACGATCTCATCGTGACTCAGGCCGGAGCCGAAGCCGTCGAGGTGGATTGGGTGAGCTTCCGCTGAGTGAGCCGCCGTCGCAAGGTCATCGGATGGTTTGGAGAAAGGTTGATGTCATTGTCTCGGGTGTTGTCGATTTTGGCGTGCTGCGTTTGCCTGCCGGCATTGGCGCAGCCTGTGGAGACGAAGATCACGATTCGCGCGGATGCACCGGGAGTCACGATCGATCCGAACATCTATGGCCAGTTCGTAGAGCACCTTGGCCGCGGTGTCTATGAAGGCATCTGGGTGGGCGAGCACTCGAAGATTCCGAACGTCCGCGGCATTCGCAGCGACGTCGTGGCGGCGCTGCGCAAGATCCGCGTTCCCCTGGTGCGTTGGCCGGGCGGATGCTTCGCTGAGTTGTATCACTGGCACGATGGCGTCGGGCCACGCGATCAACGGCCGAGAGGCATCAACGCCGCGTGGAACGACGAGCCTGAAACGAATGCCTTCGGCACCAATGAGTTCATGGACTTCGTCGAGCAGATCGGTGCCAAGCCGTTCCTCGCGGTCAACGTCACCAGTGGCTCGCCTGGGGAGGCGCAGGCGTGGCTTCAATACCTGACCGGTCCGGAGGAGTCCGCGGCTGGAAAATTGCGTGCAAGCCATGGACGCAGGCAGCCGTATCAGATTCCGTTCATCGGGATCGGCAACGAGACGTGGGGATGCGGCGGCAACATGACGGCCGAGTACTACTCGGATATCTACCGGCAGTATCTCGCAGTGCTGCGGCCGTACTCGACTCTCATCGTCGCCGACGCGAATTCGGACGACTATGCGTGGACGGAGAAGATTCTGCAGAAGGCCCTGTTTCGGCATGCCGAGCCCACGCCGCTGGCATATATCAATCGCAGTCCGCAGATCGGCATGATGTCGATTCATTACTACACCCTCGCCGGCAACGACTGGTCGAACAAAGGTGCGGCCGTCGGTTTTCCGGAGAGGGAGTGGGCGCTCGCGGTGGAACGCGCGCACAAGATGGACGAGATCATCGCCAAGCACTCGGCAATCATCGACAAGGTCGATCCCGAGCGCCGCATCGGTCTGTCGATCAACGAATGGGGCACGTGGTGGACTGCGCCCAAGGATGCGCCATCCAACCTATACCAACAGAACACGCTGCGCGATGCGGTGATCGCAGGACTGACGCTGAACATCTTCCAGAATCACGCTGAGCGCGTTCGCATGGCGAATGTTGCGCAGATGGTGAACGTGCTGCAGTCGATGATTCTCACGCGCGGGAGCCAGATGATCGTGACGCCCACCTATCATGTGTTCGACCTGTACCAGGTCCATCAGTCCGGGTCGCTGCTGCCCGCTGAGGTGACGGGGCCGGACTACACATTCGATAACGTCACGCTGCCTGCGATCAGCGCATCGGCCTCTCGCGACAGCAAAGGCGCGATTCACGTGTCCATTGTGAACCTCGATCCGAACCGGGCGGCTCGCGTCGTGACGCAGGTGCAGGGCGCTCGTGCACGACAAGCGACCGGTCGCATCCTGACGGCCGATTCGATGGATGCCCGGCCGGATTTCGATCGTCCGGATCGCGTGATGCCCGTGCCTTTGCAAGGAATCAGGGTGAGCGACCGTTCGATCGACGTGACTGTGCCGGCGAAGTCAGTGGTCGTGCTCGAACTGCGGTAACCCTGCAGCGACTGCTTGCAACCGGAGCCTTGAAAGGCTTGCAGAGCCTGAGTGAGAATCGGGCGGCCAAGTTGTCGGCCGTCGTCGCTGAGCAAGAGTTCAGACCGAATAGAACTCACGGCCGGCCGTACCCCTTCTCACCACGCAATCCTGATGCTCAAGAAGCCAGCTCAAAGCGTAGCCATCGGACCTGAAGCGGGGAATGCGCAGGCGGAATACGGCCTGGACGGCGCAGCGGTGCAGGGATTGCTTCAGGGCGCGGTGCTCAAAGGGCGCGACCCACTTGCCATCCTGCGCGATGCGGCGATCGATCCAGAGGTTTATGGAAATGCGCACGCTGCGATCGATGGCCGGTCGCTCGTCAGGTTGGTTCGTCGCATCCAAAGCTCGATCGATGACGTGTATCTCGGCTTCCTGGGGCAAGGCTGCAGACTGGCGCTCGAGACCGAGCGATTGCTGTCCTTCTTGCACTGTGCGACTTTCGGCGAAGCACTGCGTGTCAGCATCCGGTTCACCGATGCCATGTCCACGGACGTCGGTCCCTGGATTGCGGAGGAGCACGGCGCTGGATTGCAGCACATATGCAAGTACCACACGATCGCAGGCGTCGATCGCGACATTCTGGTGTGGATCAGATTCGTCTGGATCTATCACTTCTTCAGCTGGCTGATCGGCCGTCCTTTGCAGCTGCGCGGAGTTTCCGTGCAGGGCGACCGGCCGCTACAGACGAACGGGTTCGATCGATTTGCGCTGTTCCGCTGTCCGGTGACATTCAACGCACCGGTCGATGCGCTCTGCTATAGCTGGAGCGACCTGACGGTCCGGTTGGTCCATGGCTCCATCTCGGAATACGAAGAATATTATGCAGGCGCGCCCGACTGGTTCGATTCGCCCGGGCTCGGACTGAGCTGGCACGAACAAACCAAGCAAGTGCTGATCGATCTGCAAAAAGCCGGTATGTGGTCCGCGCCGATCGAGGTCGTTGCCGCGCGCCTTCGCACCCGCCCTCGGCGACTGCGCCACGACCTGGCGCTCGAAGGCGAAAGCTTCCAGGACATCAGGACGCGCTTGCGAGGCGAACTCGCGAGTGCGTATCTGCTGGCGAGCGATATGCCGATTACGGGCATCGGTCTCGCGCTAGGTTTTAGTGAGCCTGGCAGCTTCTCGCGCAATTTCTTCGCATGGGCGGGCATGGCGCCCTCTGCGTATCGTGCCGAGTACATCTCGGATGCGGCGAAGGTTGCCGCCGCTACCGCTTTGCTCAGAGAGCGCCGCATCGCGTAGCGCAGGGCCGAGCCGCTGCTTGGTCACTTCTGCCAACTCCGTCTGTCACTCCCGCCATGGCGTTTCCCCTGGCCGATGGCATCCTCGTCCGCACTCGCTAAAGGCAAACAGCCCAGCGACGAAACCAAGAAGAGGGGGACGGGGGATGAAACTGAATCGCACCGCCAAGCTGCGCGGCAAAATGCTGTACCTGGGGGCCTCGACGCTCCTTTATGGATTCGGGCTCACCGCCCAGGTGCAGGCTCAGAGCCAGACGCGGGAGGAGCCAGCGCGAAGCGCAGATCGAGATACCACGATCATCGAAGACATCGTGGTCACGGCCGAAAGGCGCAGCGAAGGGTTGCAGAACGTGCCCATCGCGATTACCGCTATCTCGGGAGATACGCTGCAGGAGGCTGGCGTATCGAGCGTGGGCGAGCTGGTGCAGCTTGCCCCCAGCCTGCAATTCGGTGAACGGTTCGGCAATGTGTTCATCGCCGTGCGTGGCATTGGTCAGGCAGGCCAGGACATCGGCAGTCAATCGGGCGTCACGGTTTCGCAAGACGGCGTGCCGTTGCTCAATCACTTCATGATGGACGGGACGTTCCTGGACGTCTCGCAAGTCGCAGTTCTGCGCGGCCCGCAAGGCACCTTCGAAGGGCGCAACGCAACCGGCGGCGCGATCAATGTTTATAGCAACCAGCCGACCAGCGACTTCGACGGTGCGATCGCTGTCACCGCCGGGGAATACGATCGCTTGGGAGTGCGAGGCTTTTTCAGCGGCCCGCTCGTCTCCGATCGCCTGATGGCTCGGGTCGCATTCCAAAAAGAAGAGGCCGATGGCTGGCTCAGGAACGACTATCTCGGCATCGACAAGAACGATACCGATCTGACTCAGGTGAGAGCGTCGCTGCTCGGCAAAGTCACCGACGATTTCACTGTGCGCGCCATCTTCGAAGCGACGCGGGATCGTGGCGATGCTGCCTTCGCAACCGTACTGGGACGTGCGCGCCCCGACAGGCCGACGGCCGTCGAAGCGCTGGGGTTGCCGCAAAACGATCTGGAAGGGCGGGTCGTGTACATGAATCGCACGGATCAGCGCGATACCAAAAACCAGAAATCGATTCTGATCGCGAATTGGGACGTGAGTCCGAGCGTCGCGCTCACCTCGACGAGCGGTTATATCAGGCACGAGCTCGTCATGACCGACACCGACAATGACGGCACCACCGGCGATTTTTCGGATTTCCCCTACATTGCCATCCGTGTGAATCAGTTCACCCAGGACCTGACCGCGACCGCCGACCTGAGCAGCACGACCGATCTCATCGTCGGCGCGTTCTACATGCAAGGAGAGTCCAGCCAGCCGCTGATTCTGAGCGTGCCGCCGTCGCTGATCGCTGGGTTCGTCTATCACCCGGTCGAGAAACTCGACTCCTATGCCGTCTACGCTCAGCTGCGGCATCAGTTGACGGACAGCCTGCGCGTGACCGTCGGTGGGCGCTACACGATCGATGAGAAGGACTTCGAGATGGACGCGCAGGTCATCGGTGCAAACGTCGTGAGAACCGCCGACGACTCTTGGGGCGCGTTCACGCCGCGCTTTGTCATCGACTATGTTCCCAACGACAACACGCTGCTCTACGTGAGCGCGTCGCGCGGCTTCAAGTCCGGCGGATTCAATACGTTCGGCGACGTGTCCCAGCCCGTGAATCTGTTCAACCCGGAGTTTGTCTGGAACTACGAGGCCGGTCTGAAGGCGGCTTTCTTCGACCGGGCGCTGCGCATGGGCGTTACCGGTTTCTATTCCGACTATACGAACCTGCAGCAGACGCTGTTTCGAATCAATCCGCAAACCAACGTGAGATATCCCAGAGTCGAGAATGCCGCATCGGCAGGGATTACGGGTGTCGAGCTGGATGTCGAAGCGATTCCGTTTCGCGGCTTGCGGCTGAAGGCCTCGGCGACCTGGCTGGACGCGCAGTTCGGTCGCTTCTCGAGTATCGATCCGATCTATCCGGAACGGGGCGAGCAGGATCTGACCGGCAACCGCCTGCCGCAAGCCCCAACGTGGCAGTTCGGCGTATCGGGCCAATACAGCCTGCCAATATCCAGCACCTTGGAGGTTACGGCGCGGGCCGACTACAAGTGGCAGAACGAAATCTATTTCGATCTGTTCAACAATCCTCTCAATACTCAGGATTCCTACGGGCTGCTCAACGCTTCGCTTGCGATCGGCACGCAGGACCAGCGTTGGTCGCTCACGGCCTTCATTCGCAACGCCTTCGATGAGCGCTATGTGAGTCAGTCTGTGACGTCGGCGAGCGATACTGTTCCGGCCCGTGTCGGGCAGTTGGGTGCGCCGAGTCAGTATGGTGTCACGCTCAGCCATCGGTTCTAACGCGCCCAATGCCGAACGATGAACCGATGCCGCAAATGCGGCTTTACCGAGAGTGGCTCGAGCGCAACTACGGCCTTACGTTCGCGGACTATTCGGCGATGTGGCAGTGGTCGACGACGGATCTGGCGGGCTTCTGGCGCAGCATCTGGGACTACCATCAGCTCGAATCCCCCACGGCCTTCAGCGCCGTGGGGGATGGCTCGGCGATGCCAGGTACCCCATGGTTCGATGGCGCGCAGGTCAACTATGCGCGCCAGGTGTTTCGTCATGTCGAGCTCGCCGCAGCGGCCAACATGCCGGCAATCGTTGCGGAGAACGAGAGGGGCGAGGTCACCGAGCTGAGCTGGAAAGAGCTGCGGCGACGAAGCGCTTCGCTGGCGCTGGAATTGCGCCGTCACGGCATTCGTCGTGGAGATCGCGTCGCAGGTTATCTTCCCAACATTCCTGAAGCGGTCATCGCTCTGCTTGCTTGCGCCAGCGTGGGTGCGATCTGGACGGTGTGCTCGCCCGACATGGGCACGCCTGCCGTGCTCGACCGCTTTCGACAGACGTCTCCCAGGGCGCTGATTGCCGTCGACGGCGTATTTTATGGCGGCAGGGCGATGGATCGCAGCGCCACCGTCACGCAAATACGGCGGGAGCTGCCGAGCGTCGTGGCGCTTCTGGTCCTCCAGACCGGGCATGGCGAGGCGCTCGTTCCCGATTCGAGCGATCTCGAGATTGCGCTGTCACGAGACGACGATGAGGTTGCCGCGTTCGAGCCGGAATGGCTGCCATTCGATCATCCGCTGTGGATCCTGTATTCGAGCGGGACGACCGGTTTGCCCAAGGCGATCGTGCACGGACACGGCGGCATCATCGTCTCGGCATGCGCCGGCCACCAGCATCTCGACTTGGGCGCGAGCTATGCGCCGAACAACTTCGGGGAGCGGTTTCACTGGTACACCGCCACCGGCTGGGTCATGTGGAATCTGCAGGTCGGCGCGCTGCTGGGAGGTACGACGATTTGTTTGTTCGACGGCTCGCCTGGTGGAGCCAAGGGCAAGCCCGACTGGCGCGCGCTTTGGGCTTTCGCCGCACGTCATCGGGTGACTTGGTTTGGCGCAGGTGCCGCGTTCTTCAACAGTTGTCGCAAGGCTGGAATAACCATCGGCGACGCTGGAGATTTGAGCGCGGTACGCGCGCTTGGCAGCACCGGCTCGCCATTGCCGGCTGATGTTCAGCGCTGGGGTGTCGATCAGTTCGACGCCATCGGTCGCTCGAACATCTGGTGGTGCAATATCAGTGGCGGGACCGATCTTGCGGCGGCGTTTCTGGCGGGCAATCGAGAATTGCCCGCCACACCGGGCAGGCTTCAATGCCGCCATCTCGGCGCCGCTGTAGAAGCATGGAACGAGGAAGGGCGCACCGTTCTCGGGCAGGTGGGCGAGCTCGTCTGCACGCGTCCTTTTCCCAGCATGCCTCTTTACTTTTGGGGCGACGAAGACGGCAGCCGGTACCGTGCATCCTACTTCGGAGAGTGGCCTGGCATCTGGCGACACGGCGACTGGTTGCAGATCGAGGTCGACGGCAGCTGCACGATTACCGGCAGAAGCGACGCGACGATCAATCGCCACGGGCTGCGCATGGGGACTGCCGATATCTATTCCGCCGTGGAGCATTTGCACGAGGTCTTCGACAGTCTGGTCATCGATATCGAAGACGGTCAGGGCGATAGCAAGCTGCTGATGTTTGTCGTTCCCGTGGAAGGACGCCAGCTGGATGCGGAGTTGCAGTCGGCCATGGCATCGGCAATCCGCAATGCGTTGTCACCTCGCTTCATCCCGGACCATTTCATTCACGCGCCGGGAATACCTCGCACGTTGACCGGCAAGAAGCAGGAGCTGCCCGTCAAACGTCTGTTTCAGGGATGGCCCATTGCGAAGGTTTTCAACCTCGATGCGATCGCCAATCCCGAGGTCGTGCCATGGTACAAGGCGCGCGCGAAAGCCTGGCAGGAGGGCAGGGCATGAGCGTGGAGGTTGTTGGCGACACGCCCGCTGCGCGCCCCGTGCGGACCGGGCTGGTCCTCGGCATGCTGTGCTTCGTCTACGTGCTCAACTTCCTGGACCGGCAGCTGATCTCCATCCTCGCCAAGCCCATTCAGGATGCTCTGCAGATCAGCGACAGTCAGCTGGGCCGGATTACGGGTTTCTATTTCGCGCTCTTCTACTGCTCCATCGCCATTCCGGTCGGCTGGCTGGCGGATCGCACGAATCGCATGAAGGTGCTGTCGATCGCGTGCGCGCTCTGGAGCGGGGCGACTGCTGCGTGCGGAATGGCCGGCAGTTACGGTCAATTGGTCATCGCACGCATGGCAGTCGGAGTCGGCGAAGCTGGCGGAGTGCCGCCGTCCTACGCAATCATCTCCGACTATTTTCCGCGTGAACGGCGTGGCTCCGCGATGGCGATCTTCAATTTGGGGCCACCGCTCGGGTCGGCGCTGGGAGTCGCCTTCGGCGCTTCGCTCGCTGCAGCCTTCGACTGGCGACTGCCGTTCTACGTCATTGGCGCAGTCGGCGTCGTCACTGCGATCGTCGTTTACATCGTCGTCCCCGAGCCGAGGCGTGGTGGATACGACGCTGCGATCGGTGCGCCGACCGAAAGCGCGGCGCCTGCAGGCTTCGTCTCGACCATTACGCGATTCTTCTCGAATCCGATCCTGTTGCTCGCGTCGGTTGCGAGTGGCGCGGCAAATTTCATCACTTACGGTATCAGCAACTTCGCAACGCTGTTCCTGATGCGCGAGAAGGGCATGCAGCTGAGCGAGGTCGCGATCTGGTATGCGCTGGTAGTGGGCGTGGCCATGAGCGCCGGTATCTACGTCTCAGGACGGCTCATCGACAGGTTCGGTGCCCGGACGAAGGCGGCTTACGCCGTCATCCCGGCAATCTCGCTGGTGCTCGCGTTGCCTTTCTTTCTCGGCTTCGTCTGGGCGCCGCACTGGCAGCTGGCGCTCATTTTCCTGTGCGTTCCGATGTTTCTGAACTCGTTCTTCCTGTCTGCAACGGTGACTTTCGTGCAGGGTGAAGTGCATCCCGATCAGCGCGTGATTTCAGGGGCGTTGCTGCTGCTGGTGATGAACTTCATCGGTCTCGGCCTGGGGCCGACGTATGTGGGGATGGCGAGCGACTTCTTCCAACCTGGTTACGGTGTTCACGCGCTGCAGACTGCATTCTTCGCGCTGGCGCCAATGTATCTGATCGCGGCGCTGCTGTTCCTCGCGCTCGCCCACCGGATCAACAAATCCCAAACGCTCACAGGAGAAAGTGCGCGATGAAACTTCGGTCGCTCTCTTTCGCATTCTTCGTCGGTGCTTACGCCCTATTGTGCGGATGTTCGGACACATCCGTCGTTGCAGCGAGCGGGGCCGCGCCTGTCGTGAACATGCCTGCGGGAACTGTGCGCGGTATACGCGAGGGAGATGCGAACGTCTTTCGCGCGATTCCCTATTCGTTGCCGCCAACAGGTGAGCGCCGGTGGCGTCCTCCCGCACCGATGCCGCGATGGAGCGGGGAACGTGCGGTCCAACAAGCCGGCGCGGCGTGCATGCAACCCGCGATGGCGGCAGGTCCTTATGACCGCGGCACGCAGATGGTGATGAATGAGGACTGCCTGACGCTCGACGTCACCGCGCCGGCTGACGCTCGCAATGCGCCGGTCATGGTGTGGATTCACGGCGGCACTCTTATCTGGGGGACGGCGCAGTCCAAGATGTACGACGGCCGCGAGTTCGCCAAACGAGGCGTCGTCCTGGTGTCGATAAACTATCGGCTCGGCGTGCTCGGCTATCTCGCCCATCCCGAGCTCAGCAAGGAGTCGGCGGACGATGTCTCTGGGAACTATGGATTGCTGGATCAGATCGCAGCACTCCAATGGGTGCGTGAGAACATCGCCTCATTCGGAGGTGATGCACGAAATGTGACGATCTTCGGCGAATCCGCTGGCGCCTTGAGTGTCGAGTATCTGCTGGCATCTCCAGCGGCGCGCGGGCTCTTTGATAGGGCAATTGCGCAAAGCGGATATCTGTTCACGATGCCCGAACTGCGAAATGCGCGGTATGAGGAGCAGTCGGCCGAGAGTATCGGCGTTGCGCTTGCCACCAAGCTTGGCGCTCCCGGGATTGCGAAACTGCGAACGATGGGGGCGCGAGAACTCGTCGATGCCTCTGCTGCCGCGGGATACGCGCCGTACGGAACAATCGATGGCAGAGTTCTGCCGCGCCAACTCGTCGATACGTTCGATCGCGGTGAGCAGGCCCCAGTGCCGCTGATGGCGGGGTTTACCAGTGGTGAGATTCGCAGCCTTCGCTTCCTGATGCCTCCGGCGCCGGCCAGCGCGGAGACATACGCGAACGAAATAAAGGTGCGTTACGGCGATCTCGCGGATGACTATCTTCGGCTCTATCCGCCGCGAGATCTGGAACAGACGCAACTGGCGGCTACGCGCGATGTGGTTTTCGGCTGGGCTGCCGAGCGATTGGTGCGGACTCAGGCCGCCATCGGACAGAACGCTTTTCTCTATTACTTCGATCACGATTATCCGAGCGCGGCCGCTGCGGACCTGACGGCGTTTCATGCCAGCGAGGTGCCGTTCGTGTTCGGAACGTTCGAGCACCTTCCCGCGGGCTGGCCGGCGATCCCGGACACGACGGGCGAGCGACAGTTTGCCGGCGCGATGCTCGATTATTGGACCAGCTTCGCGCGTGACGGCCGGCCATTGGCAACAAACGGCCCTGCCTGGGAAGCTTTCGCGCCGAACGGCACATATATGAACTTGGGCGAGACGCCGCGGCTCTCGAAACAATTCATGCCCGGCATGTATGAGCTGCATGAGCAGATCATGTGCCGCCGTCGAGAAGCCGGCGCGCACTCGTGGAACTGGCGTGCGGGTTCCATTGCACCCACGATATCCGGACCGACGGCGCAATGCTCTAGCGGCGCAAGATGAGGGCGACAGAAGCGTCCTCGGTCGTGCGCGACCCCGGTTGCCACGATCAACGTAGCCGCGGGCGAAACCGGGCGACCTTCGTTCGACTCTGACATTTCGTCGAGCAGAATCGCTTGGTGCCATTCTTCGAGGAATCGAAGAGGGCGTGCCCGCAGTCCTCCTTCTCGCGGCGGTCGAATCGATCCGCATTCCCTTCGCCCACGGAGACAGAGCCAGTAGCTTGGGCTCTGATCCCGCGTCCAATGGTCGCGCGCTCTGCGGAACTGGTCTGGCCAATATATGCGCATGTGCCGGCCGCTAGATGCGTTTGGCCAGACCTGCCCAAGCTCCCGGACCCTCGCCAAGGCGCGCAAGTGGCGAAATTTTCCGCCCGGACGTACCTGGATGGCGCTGATCGGCTCGAAATCGGTCAGTGAGGTACCGCTACCAAGATTCTCTTGCGGTCAGGCCAGTTGTTGAGCTATGGTCTGACAAATGTTTTAGCCATGGTCGGACCGGTTAAGGCGACCTGAGCACCAAATCGCAGGAAAAAACCGCACGGGATTGCGGCCAGGCACCCGGCGGTCAGGGCTTCGAATAACCAAATGTTGGGGGAATCTATGTCCAAGCGGAAAGCGCTACTTGGCAGTCATCGCACTTATGCGGTAGCGGTAACAATGTTCGCAGCCGGCGCTACGGCAAACGCGCAGGCGCCGCAGACTCAAGAGCTCGAGGAAGTGGTCGTCACGGGCTTCCGTCAAAGTCTGCAGGATTCCACGGACGCCAAGCGCGAAGCGATCGGCTTCGTCGACTCGGTCTTTGCCGAGGACATCGGCAAGTTTCCGGACACCAACATCGCGGAATCTTTCCAGCGCATTCCCGGTATCCAGATCAGCCGCGAAATCAGCGGCGAAGGCACAACGGTCGCGATTCGCGGCTTGAACGCGAACTTCACGCGCGTGTTGTTGAACAACGCGCCGGTCGCGGTCGCCGCGGCTCCGCAGGAAGGCTCGGGCGGCAATCGCGAGGTGCAGCTCGACATGTTCCCGCCGGAGTTGTTCTCCAAGCTGGAAGTGTTCAAGACGCCGTCGGCGAGCCTGGTCGAAGGTGGCGCCGCCGGTACCATCAACATGCGCATGGCGCGGCCGTTCGACAAGGAAGGCGCACATGTGACGTATGCGCTGCAGGGCACTGACAACAGCAACGGCAACGACATGGGCGGCCGTGCTTCGTTGATCGCCAGCAATACCTGGGACAAGTTCGGTGTGCTGGCCGGCGTGACTGCAGTTCGCAACCTGATCGCGACCACCGGTTTCGAGACGGTGGGTTGGGCGAGCATGGCGTTGACGCAGGCACAGTGCGGCGGCGGCACTGCGCCGTGTAATACGACCGGCGGCAATGGTCCCAATACCCCGATTGTGGTGCCCAACAATGCCAGCACGATTGGAGCGGGCCTCACTCCGGGTGCGACCATCGATCGGGCGTTCCTGTTGGCGAACAACCCTGGCCTCACCACGCAACAGATCGACAACGCGGTGATCCCGCGACTCGGCCGCACGATGTTCGAAGAGGGCGAGCGCGATCGCTACAACGCGGTGGTGAGCCTGGAATTCCGTCCGACCGAGAACATGCAGTTCTTCCTCGACTCGATGTACGGCAAGATGGACAGCGAGTTCGATCGCCAGGCGACTGCCTGGGCGGTCCGTGCGGGCAGCCAGGGCGGCCGTCCCATTCCGACGCAGCTTCAGGTCGATCGCGACGACTGCCTCAACGGCTGCGTCGCTACGGCGGGTGTGTTCCCGAACTCGCAGTTCATGCTCGAATATCGGCCTTACATCGAGAAGTCTGAGTTCTGGGGCACCAACCCCGGCATGACCTGGCAGATCACCGATAAGTTGAGCCTGGACGTACAGGGCAACTACACCAAGAGCGAGTTCGATCGTCAGGCCTCGACGGTGCTGTTCATCTCGGACACCACCACCGTCCACTACAGCAATCAGGGCGGCAAGACGCCGACCATCACTTCCAGCCTGGATCTGAACGATCCCAACAGCTGGGGCTGGCTGGCGACCGATCGTGGCAATGCGCCCAATGGCAGCAATGTGGACGTGGGTCGCGTCAACCTGCAGGACGAATATCGCGAGACGGAAACGGCTGGCGCTCGCTTCGCCGTGACCTGGGGCGACAGCTCCTTCAGCGTCAGCGGCGGTGGCGCATTCGACCAGGTTTCGCGAGACATTCGTCCGTCCGCGGCCGATGCGCTGTGGCAGGCACAGGTGTGCGGCGGCAATCCCGCCAACTTCGCGTTGAATCCGAACACCCAGCCCCTGTGCCGTGGTGACACCGCTGCTCAGATCGCTCCGGGCACCAACGGTTATCCGACCTACGCCGGACCGTTTGGCGGTTCGCTCATTCCCGACAGCGCCGTGCCGAATTACCTGCGTCCGTCGCGATACGGAGCGGCTACCGTCAACTGGAATCAGTTCCGTCGCGATTCGAACTACGACAACGCTCGTGCCAACGCGATCGAAGCGGGCGCGACGCCGTCGACGGCGCAATGGGGTTCGATCGACGAAGACGTGACGGCCCTGTTCACGCAGGTGAACGGCGATCTCGAGGTGGGCGACAATCGATTGCGCTACAACGTCGGCGTGCGCTGGGTGCGCACCGATCAGGCGATCACTTCGCGCGTGACTTCGTTCAACCCGGCCAATGGCGACCTGAACCTCCCGGATGGCCAGCGGCTGCCGGATCTGGTGGACATCTCCACGGCCGACTCGACTTATGAGAACTGGCTGCCGTCGGCGAACGTGGCGTGGAACCTGACGGACAACGCGGTGGTGCGTGCCGGTTTGTCACGGAGCATGACTCGTCCCAACCCGAGCGCCATGCTCGGCGGCGTGTCGATCCCCAACGCCGACGTGACGCAGGTCAATCTCGGTAACCCTCAGCTCGATCCGTATCTGTCGGATAACATCGATCTGGGCTTCGAGTACTACACCGGCAACGAGGGTTACTTCGGTGCCGCTGCGTTCCGCAAGGGCATCGATGGCTTCACGCAGCAGCTGGTGCAGAACGTGACGTTCGGCGACCTCGCGGTGTACGGCATCACGCTCGACTCCATCGGCGCGCAACAGTTGCAGGCGGTGAATCAGCGCGGTGGCCTGGCTGCGCCGGTCCAGCTGCGGCAGACCGTCAATGCCACCGGCCGGTTGACCATCAACGGCCTGGAGTTCAACTGGGTGCAGCCGCTCGGTACCTTCGTGAACGCGCTCGATGGGTTCGGCTTCACGGCCAACTACACCATCATCGACCAGAAGGGCGAAGGCAGCGCGCCTGCGATTGCAGTGGGTGTGCCGCCTGAGAGCTACAACGCGACTCTCTATTACGACAAGAGAGGTATCAGCGCGCGCGTGTCGGTCACTCATAGCCAGGGCGCGCAGAATAGCGGCCCGAACAGCAATCAGTCGAGCGTGGTCGGCGCCGAGTTGTTCGGCGACGACTACACGCAGTACGACTTCTCCTCGAGCTTCGATTTTTCGGAGTTGTTCGGCTGGTCGAAGCTGGTGCCCCAGCTCACCGTCGATGTGATCAACATCAACGAAACGACCCGGCGCTCGTATCAGCAGTTCTCGAACGCGGCCTTCAGCTACTACGACTCGGGTCGGGTCGTGATGGTTGGACTGCGCGGTCGGTTCGATTGAGTTAGGGGCGTCGAGCCTCAAACCACACACGGGCTTTTCCCTCTGGTCGTGTGTGTCACGCCGGCGCTTACGCGCCGGCGTTCTTTTTTGTCACCGCCCAGTCCGTCGGCACCTGCGGTAACCGCTACTGGATAGATATGAACTCAGCCGGCGGCAGATCGGCCTATGCCACCGCGATGATGACATTCTCGATGGACCTGAATGTCTATATCCGCGCGGAGGACGCGGGCACTCGCGTATTAGGCGAGTGTGGGCTTCTACATCTTCGTCTCGAAGTGAGGTTGAGCGCCGCGGTCTCTTCTGCTCCCGAGCGGAGAGAGCCGCGTCGGACCATGCGCTTGCAGGAAGGGATGTTACGAAACTGAAGTCGGGCTGTTCCAGAAGAATACCAATATAGGACCATTGCGCCGCCAGCAGCTGGCACATCCCCATAATCATTTGAAAATTGACAATTAATTTTCTCTCGGCGACAAAACTTGGCTTTGGTTCGTTATTGGTACTATATTGGACCTACGTGGCGGAGCCACGCACTCACGCGCTATCGAGTCCAAGGAGGGCTCGAACAGCCCCAGGCGGCGTCAGACCGCGGGCGCATGCGCAGCTGTGATCCGGGATCGATCGGCTATCTACTACGGAGGGATTTGTTGTGAGCACATCGATTGAGCGCGTTCCAAGAAAATTGGCGGCGGGGCTCGGCACCCTGATCGCCTGGGCGTTGTATTCATCGTCCGCAATGGCTCAGACCGCACCATGCTCCTCGCCGGCATGGAGCAGTGCTGCGGTTTACACGGCAGGCAATCGCGTTACGCATCAGAGCGCGGCCTACGAGGCGAAGTGGTGGACGCAGAATGAAAACCCGGCGACGCGGTCCGGCGAATGGGACGTGTGGCGCAAACTGCAGGATTGCACCGGTGGCGCCAACCAGCCGCCGACGGCAAACGCGGGCCCCGATCGTTCCGTGTCTCCAGGCGCGGCTGTCAGCCTGCAAGGCTCGGGCACCGATAGCGACGGCAGCATCGCCTCGTATCGCTGGACACAAACCAGCGGACCTACCGTGACGCTAAATGGCGCGACCAGTGCGACAGCGACTTTCACGGCTCCGCAAGTTACAACGAGCACGTCGCTCACATTCCGTCTCACCGTCACAGACAATCTGGGCGCGACCGGGACCGACGATGTCACTGTCGTGGTGAGCACGGGCAATACGGGCGGCGGCGGCAAACAAGTCGGCTCGTACTTCACCCAGTGGGGTATCTACGGTCGCAACTATCACGTCAAGAACATCGAGACCAGCGGTGCCGCCAGCAGGCTCACGTTCATCAACTACGCGTTCGGCAATGTGTATGACGACGGTCGTTGCAACATCATTACCCGCGCCGAGAGTGGCAACGGCGATGGCGGCGACGGCTATGCCGATTATCAGAAGTCCTATGACGCCGCGACTTCCGTGGACGGCGTGGGGGACACGTGGGATCAGCCGCTCAAGGGCAACTTCAATCAGCTGAAGAAGCTCAAGGCGCGTAATCCGCAGATCAAGTTGTTCATCTCGCTCGGCGGCTGGACGTGGTCGAAGAACTTCAGCCGCTTCTCGATGACGGCCGCGCAGCGCCAGACGATGGCGTCGTCATGCATCGATCTTTATTTGAAAGGCAACCTGCCGGTCGCGGACGGCGCTGGCGGTGTCGGTGCGGCGGCGGGAGTGTTCGACGGTATCGACATCGATTGGGAATATCCGGGCGGTGGCGGTCAGCCCTACAACACGGTGAGCCCGCAGGATAAAGCCAACTTCACACTGCTGCTGGCGGAGTTCCGTCGTCAATTGAGTGCGTTGACTGCCCAAACCGGCCGTCAGTATTACCTGACGATCGCAGCGGGCGCCGGCGCGGACAAGATCGACAATACCGAGCCGGGCGCGTATTCGCAGCACCTGGATTGGATCAATCTGATGACGTACGACTACCACGGCGGGTGGGAAGCGCAGGGGCCGACCAACTTCCAATCCAACCTGTACATGGATCCCAACAATCCGGCGACGGGCGTGGTGAAGACGTACGCGACCGAGACCACCATCAACAAACTGTTGGCTGCAGGCGTGCCGGCCAGCAAGTTGATGGTCGGTATTCCTTACTACGGCCGCGGTTGGACCGGTGTCGCCAGCGGTGGCACCAATGGTTTGTATCAACCCGCAAGCGGCCCGGCGCGTGGCACGTATGAGCAGGGCATCGAGGACTACAAGGTGCTCGCGCCCCGCAACGCGCCGAAGTTCTATCACCCGGTGACCAAGCAGCTATGGACTTACAACGGCACCGAGTTCTGGAGCTTCGACGATGCGACGGTCATTGCTACCAAGGCGGCGTACGTGAAGAGCCTGGGGCTGGGCGGCTTGTTCTCGTGGTCGCTGGATGGCGATGATGCCAACGCGACCTTGACCAAGGAGATCGCCAAGGTTCGCAACTGACGAAGCCGCGATGTGATGATGGACGGCGTCGCTTCGTTGGCGACGCCTGTCCTTCGCGTGTGAACAGACTGTCGCCGTCAATGCGACTGCAAGCCTGCAATCGTCTGCCTGCAGACAGCTAAAGACTGTCCAAGCACCATTCCGCGCCACAGATCGCTGTCGACGTAGAACGCGCTCAGAATCTGCTGCTTGATCGGGTTCGGCCAGGATGCCTCTGGATTGCCGTGCGCATGCAGCCAGTTGTCGGCGCGCAATGCATCGAGAACTTGCAATAAAGGCACGGTTCCAAATTCGATGGCAAGCGCACTCACGAGCGCATTGGGTAATAGTTTCGCAGCTGCTGAGAGCCAATCGCCGCCGATCGTTGCGGAGGCGGAGTCGGGCCCCCCGACCGGGGTGACGGCTGCTCCATACCAAGAACGCGCTCGCTCGTACATGTCGCTGCCGAGCGGCGCATTTACCATCAACTCGCCGTACCCACAGGGGCCAAGTCCAGTGTGATAGTCGATGATGCCGACGCGTAGCGCTGCGGACAGGCGGGCGGAGAAAATGGATTCCAGTGTCTGGCGCGCCGCGGTCGGCGCGATACCGCCATAGAAAAGACCTCGAGCATGATGGTATTGCCCGCCGCTCACCGCTTCGACGAAGGTAGGAAGGCCATGCTTGTCGATGTAGCCGCGTAACGTCGCCCAAGTCTGAGCTCGCGATTGCTCGGTCCATTCGCTGGGACAGAGTGCTGAGGCGATGTCGTCGTACTCGCGTCGATGGGGGAGCGCGCCGGAAAAGTCGATCCAGTTGCGGTTCAGGTCAACATTCTCGTGCGTGACACGACGCAACCAGGCGAATCCGTAAGGATTGATCGCGTGTACCAGCATCGCCGCCGTGGTAGGTTGCAACCGCGACGCTTCGCCTCGACTCAACCAATCGATCTGCGCGGCCGATCCACAAAAACCTTCGACACCATGAGTGCCGGATACAGTGACCAAGACATTCTCGGCATCGCGCGGTCCGATCCACGCGACATCTGTACTCAAGTCTTCTCCGCTCGGGCCGAACATCGGATAGGTGTGCGTGTCGAGACTGGCGCCGGCCGCAGCGGCAGCTTCACGAAAGCGAGTGCGAGCGCTGGCAAAGTCCCGACTGAAAGCCGATTGCGTCATCTCACCAGGTCCGGGATTGGGCGATGACTCAGAGTATCCGCGGGTGCCGCCTGAAACGCGAGTAGGCTCGCGCCCGTCTCGTTTCGATCGGCTGTGTAAGCTTGACTGCGCCGAAAAGTCATGAAAAAAAGCTGAGCATGATGAAAAAGGCTGCGCTGACCCTCATCCTGGTATCGCTGCTCTGTGCTGGATGCGCGACCACAGGAGGTTCCAATGAAGAAGAGCCGACGCTGACCGACGCAGTGCTCGTCCCCACGGCCGAGGCGGCGGCGCTTGTGGAAACCGCTGCCATCGTCGCGGAAGGCGGTTCGAAGCAAGAGGAGGGCGAGGTTCCCCTGGTCGTTGCGGAATCGGAGAAACCCGAAGAGGTCATTGTTCAGGGACGCAACGAGCCTCACCAGGTGATCCACGATCTCGTCGCCGAGGCGCAGACACTGCTACATGACGTCGAGCTCCAATATGTCTTTACTGGCAAAGGCAGGAGGCAGGTGCTCCGCGGTCGCCCTGTAGCCTTTGCGCTGTGGAGCGATACGAAGCGGGAATGGTCCGTCGCTCACATCGAGCTGCCGCGTCCACCGATCAATTGGCGACCCGGTCGGAAGCCCTTGCCCTTTCGCACCATCACACCCGGTATTCAGGCGCGGCACGTGAAGGGCACCGGAGCCGAGCGGCTGATGTTCGCCTTTTCCCAGGACGGGGAACCCTTGAAGGTCTACGGACGCAAGTTTCCCGTGTTCGACAACGACCTGCTCAAGCGCGGGCAGTGGCGCGCGGTCGTTCAGACTGCGAAGCCGATCGTCTATCTACCGTTCACCGAAGACACCTTCGATCCGGGATTCGTCAGCAGCGGCAAAGAGTTTCTGGTCGCCACGGCCAGCAAGGCAATCGAAGAGCTGCGTCTCGCGCAGGTGCGCAGTGCGGCCTTTCCCGGGGAACTGCTGGCGGATGCCATTCCTCTGTCGGTCATCACGACACTTGCTGTCATCGAGCAGACTGATGATGCCGACTACGTCGAGAAGCAGGCGGTCGCCTTCGACGAGGTGCTGAGCCAATACGGGCTCAAGCAGGAGGAGGCGTATCGGTACAGCGTCTCGAGCGCAAATGCACTGGGGCCAATGCAATTCACCAACCGCAGGGGCAACGGGACCTACTCGCTCGTGGTCAGGCGCTGCCGGGGCGCAAATCTCGACCCGGTCTTCGAGAGCGGGGCGACGAATCTGCTGAACGCCATGAAAGCGGCCGTCTGCCTGCTGGATATCGAGCTGGCGCAAATGCGGGCGGACATTCGCCGCGCGTATCGTGACAACCCGACCGTCCTGGGTATCTTTCCCGTCGCCGCGTACAACGGCGGTCCCAGAAACGTCACGAAGCTCCACGGTGTCCTGACTCGAATGAAGGTCAAGCTCGACCAGCTCAGCCGCCCGGGAGTGCAGCTCGCAGGAACTTCGGTGCGTTGTCCCTGTGTCTGGAAATCGGACGGCACGGACGTCCGTCCCGTCACGATCCCCAGATACAACAACGAGAATCGGTGGTACATCGAGAAATATCAGAGCATCGTGAACCTGTTCGAGTGAGAGCGTGACCGTGTCGTCAGCGCCTGCCTCGCGGGGATGCGCCTGTATAGCGTCTGAATATGCGCCGGAACGCTGCCGGATCGGCGTACCCCACGCGCGTGGCAACTTCCTCAACGGAAGCATTGCTGGTTTCTAGCAGATGCGCGGCCTGTGCGACCCGGAGGCGTTGCACTAGCTCGTTCGGCGTCATGCCCAGTCCCGCATGTACGCGGCGAGCGAGTGTGCGGGGCGAGACAGAGGCGCACTGGGCCAATTCATCCAGCGTGATCTGTCGGTCGATGTGCTGCGTGATGAATCGCTCGATTTTCTGTAGCGCCGGATCGGTCACGCGCAGGTGCTCCATCACCATATAGCGTGCTTGCGACGGTCGATTGTCGACGACCAGATAACGAGCGACCAACTGGGCCAGCGATGGCGTGGTGATGCGCGCCAGCACTGCCAGCATCAGATCCGCATGTGCGAAAGCCGATCCGGCAGTAAGTACACGAGCCGTCTCGACAACCATTCGGTCAGTGTCCAAAGAGACGGCGGGAAAGCGGCGTGCGAACTCAGGCCCAAGCCACCATGTCGTCGTCGCTCGCTTGCCATCCAATACGCCCGCTGCGCCCAGCATAAAAGTGGCGGAACACGACGCGGCAAGCATCGCTCCCTTTGCTGCCGCGCATGCGAGGGCTGTTGCCGCACGCTTGGTCGAATCCTGTGCCAGCAAGGATTCAATGGACTGCTCGGTGACGGAGAAAATGCCGGGCACCACGAGGACGTCCGAGGCGCCCATGCCGCGAAGACTCAGTGCGCCATCGACCGCGATGGTTCGGCCTGAACCGGAACGCACCGGCTGGCCATCGAGTGACACGACGCGCTGACGCAGCAGCTTCGCTGGCCCGGCAACTTGCGCCAGCCCACTGGAGGTCCGCCGTGCGGCGGCACTGATGATGTCGATGCCGACACCCAGCGAGCTCTCCGCCACGCCATCGAGTACCAGGTGGATGACCATTGGCAATTATGGACCGAAACGAGTCATTAGTGCCACTCGTGCCAAATGACGCTGCGACCTACGATGGCGGCAGGAATTCGGAGCAGACGTGATGAAAAGCTACATCGTCGGAGCGGCGCGCACGCCGCGTGGCAAGGGAAAAATGGGCAAGGGTGCACTGACCGGTGTTCATCCGCAGGAGCTATTGGCCACCGTGTTGAAGGCCTTGCCTGAAAAGGCGGGCTTCGATGTGAGCGACGTGGGCGATGTCATCGTTGGCGCCGTCTCCCAAGTCGGCGCACAGGGCGCCAATATTGCGCGTAATTCAGTGCTTGCCGCGGGATGGCCTCAGGAGATTGGTGGTGTGTCGCTGAATCGCTTTTGCGGGTCGGGGCTGCAGGCCGTCAACTTTGCGGCTATGGGCGTTGCATCCGGCGCGCAACCACTCGTCGTCGCAGGTGGTGTGGAGAGCATGTCGCAGTTCGGTCTCGGCGCGGACGGCGGCGGTCAGGATGGCGGCAATGTCAAACTGCGACAGCGGGTATTCCAAATACCGCAAGGGATCAGCGCCGACCTCATCGCCACGCTCGATGGCTTCAGTCGGGAACAACTCGACGAATGGGCATTGCGTTCGCAACGTAACGCAGCCGTCGCTATCGAGCAGGGATATTTCAATCGATCGCTCATTCCCGTCCACGACCCGCTGACAGGAGCATTGCTACTGGCGCGCGATGAGTTTCCCCGCCCGGATACCACCGCTCAGGGGCTAGCAGCATTGCCGCCTGCGTTCGAATCGCTCGGCAGAACGAGCGTGGGGCCGAATGGAGAAACCCTCGACCAGATCGCGATGGCAGCGTATCCGCAGGCGGGAACGATTCGGCACGTTCACACAGCAGGAAACTCCAGCGGCATCGTAGATGGTGCGGCCGCCGTGGCCATCGCTTCGGAGGACTACGTCAAGGCACACGGCCTGAAACCCCATGCCCGCATCCGTGCCTTTGCCACGATCGGCAGCGAACCGCTAATCATGCTGACGGCACCTGCCGCGGCTAGCCAGAAGGCGTTGCAAGCGGCCGGTATGCGAGCCAGTGATATCGATCTGTGGGAAATCAACGAAGCGTTCGCGGCCGTGGTTCTGCAAACGATCCGAAAACTCGACATCGACCCGGATCGAGTCAATGTCAACGGCGGTTCCATTGCCATCGGTCATCCGCTGGGAGCAACGGGAGCGATGCTGATCGGAATGGCACTCGACGAACTGGAACGCAGCGGGAAGTCCACTGCACTGGTCTCGATGTGCATTGGGGGAGGGCAGGGAATCGCCACCATCATTGAGCGCATCTGACTGCAGGCTGCTTGTCACATGTCAGAGAAGCCAATGATCGATTCGATCGACGAAGCAAATGCTGGGCGACCTTCGGGTTTGACGAATCGCTTCATCCTCGCGTTACTGGCCAGTCTGGCGGCGCTGGCCTCGCTTGCTACCAACATCATCCTGCCTGCTTTCTCCGATATCGGGCACTCGCTGTCTGTGCCGACCAAAGATCTGGCCATCACGCTCAGCGGTTTCTTTGTTCCCTTCGCGCTCGGACAGTTGCTGGTCGGTCCCGCATCGGATCGCCTCGGTCGCAAGTGGCTGGTGCTGGGCGGTCTGACAGTGCTCGTCGCGGGCAGTGCCATCTGCGCCACGGCCAACGATCTTGAAGGGCTGGTGCTGGGTCGAGTGGTCCAGGGTTTGGGCGCATGTGCAACTTCCGTTCTGTCGCGTTCGATTGCCCGAGATCTGTTCAATGGCGTGGCATTGTCCCGTGCGCTTTCCTTCATCATGGTTGCTATGGCCGCGGCGCCCGGATTCTCCCCGCTATTGGGTGGGCTGTTGGCTGATCTTGCGGGTTGGCGTAGTGCATTCTGGTTGGTTGCCACGCTGGCCCTGGCGCTTGGTGTTATCTATTTTGCCCACATGGGCGAAACCCATCCGCCTGCAGCGCGACAGCGCGCAACGGCCTCTGAAATCTTCGGTGACTACATCCGCCTGCTGAAGGACTCCCGTTTCGTGTTGCCGGCAGTTTCTGTAAGCATGGTTGCAGGAGGGCTATTCACTTTCTTTGCAACGACGCCGGCGATCTTGATGGATGGGCTCGGGTTGACGCCCATCGAGCTGGGCTACTTTTTTGCTACAACAGTATTCGTTGTGTTCGGCGCCGGAATCGCAACCCCAAAGCTTGCTTCCCGCTGGGGCACACATGCTACTGCGATAACTGGGAGCATCATTGCGCTGGTCGGTGGTCTCCTGTTGCTGTCCGGCTCGGCAAACCTGCTTCACTTCAGCGTTTCTCTGAGCATCTTCCTGTTGGGAATGGGTTTGGTGAATCCGCTCGGTACGGCGATGGCACTACAGCCGTTCGGTAAACAGGCAGGCGCTGCATCGGCCCTCTTGGGATTCTTGCAAATGGGCACGGCAATCGTAGCTATCAGTGTTGCCACATCGCTCGATCGGCCAGCCAGTCTCTCGCTTGGCTGTGTGCTGGCGGTTTGCATGAGCCTGGCGTCCGCGTCGCTGTTGCTGCTCTACAAGCGGCAGTCTGCCGCTTTGGCTGCCGTCTCTTGAGTTGTCGTTTTGTCTTGGGGGTGTGCTAGGGTCGGGTTTCAACAACGAGGAAACCGAGCCATGGATAGTTCAATACCGAAGCACGCTGCACGCTCCACCCGATTCATAGCGTCGCTGGGTGCTGCTCTGTGTGTCGTCTTCAGTGCTCAGGCGGCGGTCGCAGGAGAATCTGGCCAAGTGACGATCACGAGAATGGCCCTCGCCTCGAACTTGGGTGAGTTGGTTCACATCAAGTTGAGCGGCATGACATCGAAAGGCTCGTGCTCGAATAATTCGACATGGGATTACGTCCTGGATACGAGCAACGCCTGGGGGAAGGCAACCTATGCCATGCTGCTGGAGGCGCGTGCGGCGGGCAGACAAGTTTGGATTTCGGGGACGAATCTGTGCCCGACAAATCCACTCCTGAATATTGAGTATGTACGTTCCGTGACCACCTATGAGTGACGGCGCGCCGGGCGGGATCTGGAGCAATCCCGCCGCCGGTTATCTCATTGCGCGGCGATCAGGCGCCGAGTTTCGTTACGATGACGACGTCCTGGATGTCTTTGCGGGAGACATCGAAACCTCGATACATGCCTCCTAGTGCAGCGATGCGTCGGATTCGGACCTGCGAAGCGAGCGGATGCGCTCGCGCACTTGGGGCTCCAGGCCCTTCAATCCCCAGGCCTTACCGATGGCAATCGCATCCTCTTCCGACTTTCCATCGATCCACACGCTGCGCAGCGCAGCCATGGCGCCGACACGATTGCCACTCGCGCAATGAACGAGCACCGGCCTCTTCGCATTTCGCATCATCTGATCGAAGGCGATCACGTTCTCTCGCGTCAGATCCGCGGCATCGCGCACCGGTAGATTCGAATAGTCGAGGCCGGCGGATCGAACTGCGTTCGCCTCGTCAAAGTCGGGAGTCTCATCGTCCGGCGTAAGATCGATGATCTGTTCGATGCCAGCATCCTTCAGTTGCGCGATGTCTGCAGGCTTTAGCCGGCCTGCGACCACGATGCCCGGGGATGGGGAGATCGCAGCGGCGACGTGAGGCACTGGGGGTTGCGACATTGCTGTCGAACAGCCAAAACATATGGAGAGTGCAAACGACACGGCAAGCAACGAATTCTTCACGACGCGATCCTCAAGCTCGGTTGATCAGCCGATGCAGCAGCATGCCGCCGATCATCGCTGGTACGAACCACAGTGCTTCCAGTGAGCCGATGCCCAGTGCGGCCAGGGCTGGCCCCGGGCAGTATCCTGCGATTCCCCAACCGCAGCCAAACAAGGCGGCACCGCCGAGCAAACGTCGATCGATCCGACGCAGGTTGGAGAGATGAAATGTGCTTGCAAGGACCGGGCTGCCGCGTTTGAGCACGAAGCGGAACAACACGACTGTAGTGATGACGGCTCCGCCCAGTACGAACAGCAGGGCGGGGTCGAAGTCGCCGAAGACATCGAGAAACCCGACTATCCGCTGCGCATCGGTCATGCCGGACATGGCGAGACCGGTGCCGAACAGCGCACCCGAGACGAGGGCGGCGATTACCAGCGATCCCATTTTCAACTCAGCACGTGTTTGACGAGGAAGGTGGTGGCCATGGCCGTCGCCATGAAGGTGAGTACCGCGACGAACGAGCGCAGCGAGAGTCGGGCCAGCCCGCAGACCCCGTGCCCGCTCGTGCAGCCGTTGCCCATGCGAGTGCCGAATCCGACGAGCAAGCCCGCAGCGAGTAGCGCTGTGCGCGAATAGTCAGTGCGCGGCAGCGGGGCGCCCGGCACAAACGCCATGTAGGCGCCGCCTGCGACGATGAGCCCGATGAGAAACGCATAGCGCCATGCGACGTCGCCTTTGTTTGGGAAGATCACACCGTTGAAAATCCCGCTCACGCCGGCGACGCGGCCGTTGAGCCACAACAAGAGAGTCGCGGCCAATCCGATCAGCACGCCGCCTGCGAGCGCGCTCAGCCAGGTTGTCATCGTGCACCCCGATATGTCTCATGCCACAGTGGGCTTGTGCAGTAGTTGAGCATGAGCTAATTTAGAGATCGCTAAAGTACGCGTCAAGCTCGTCGTGCCACTATCGTATGAAGCATCCAGTTCAGTCGAAGCGCCGTGCCGCCCGTAAACTTCCGGATCCAGCCGAGATGGCGCGGCATGCCGAAAGCGCAGCCGACCTGCTGAAGGCGTTGGCTCACCCCGCGCGGCTTCTGGTACTGTGCCGACTCGTTGAAGGCGAAACATCCGTTGGCGAGCTTCAGCCTCTGGTAGGCCTGAGCATGTCAGCGCTATCCCAGCATCTTGCGACGTTGCGGGAGATGGAGCTGGTGACTACCCGACGCGAGGCGCAGGCAATCTACTACTCGCTCGCCGACGGGCCGGCAATTGGCGTACTCGATGCGCTTTACGCCGCCTACTGCGAGTAAGCGGCTGAACCTGAGTCAGCGGTAATGAAAGTGCGTCTCACAACCGAGCGCTGGCTACCCGCAGTGAGCTGGCTGCGCGGATACGATCGATCGAACTTCACCGGCGATCTGTTCGCAGCGCTCATCGTTACGCTCATGCTCATTCCGCAGAGCCTTGCCTACGCAATGCTTGCCGGCTTGCCGCCGCAGATCGGATTGTATGCAAGCATCGCCCCGCTGATTGCCTACGCGGCGTTCGGATCGAGCCGCACATTGTCCGTCGGCCCGGTCGCGGTCGTCTCGTTGATGACGGCGGCAGCGGCAGGGAAGATCGCAGGATCGGGCTCGGCCAGCTATGTTGAAGCTGCGCTCGTCCTCGCGCTCCTGTCCGGTGTGGTGCTGCTCGCCATGGCGGTGCTCCGTCTGGGATTTCTTGCGACTTTCCTCAGCCATCCCGTGATCTCTGGATTCATTACTGCGGTGGCTGTGCTCATTGCGGCGAGCCAGCTGAAACATCTGCTCGGCGTAGATGCCGAGGGCGATACGCTCATTCAGCTGTCGCCGGCACTGATCGAAGCGGCGCCACGAGCCAACCTGCCGACGGTTGCGATCGGCCTCATCGCGACGGTTTTTTTGTTTTGGGCGCGCCATGGTCTCAAGCCGCTGTTGTTGCGCTTCAACGTGCGCGAGCGAATCGCAGATAGCCTGGCCAAGGCGGGGCCGGTCGCTGCAATCATCGCCACCACTCTGGTTGTGGCGCTGGCGGATCTGCGTGAGCAGGGGGTGCACGTGGTTGGCAGCGTGCCGGCCGGACTGCCACCACTGTCCCTGCCACGATTCGACTCGACTGCGTGGGCCCAGTTGCTGCCCGCGGCTGCTCTGATCAGCCTCATTGGGTTTGTGGAATCCATTTCAGTGGCTCAAACGCTGGCGGCGAGGCGCCGTCAGCGCGTAGACGCGAACAAGGAGCTGGTCGGCCTCGGTGCAGCGAACGTCGCAGCCGCGATCACCAGCGGCTATCCAGTCACCGGCGGTTTTGCACGCTCGGTTGTGAACTTCGATGCCGGTGCGCGCACGCAGCTGGCCAGTGTATTCACGGCTGCCGGCATTGCACTCGTGGCGGTATTGTTCACTCCACTGTTCCGGAATCTGCCACAAGCTGCGCTCGCGGCAACGATCATAGTCTCGGTGCTCTCGCTGATCGATCTTGAAACTGTGCGACATACATGGCGTTACTCGCGCAGCGATTTCTCCGCCATGGCAGCCACCATCGTCGTAGTGCTCGTCGTAGGCATTGAGGCCGGCATCCTCGCAGGCGTCACGCTGTCCATCGTGTTGTACCTGTGGCGAACCAGTCGTCCGCACATCGCCATCGTGGGCCAGGTTCCTGGCACCGAACATTTCCGCAACGTCGAGCGCCACAGTGTGATCACCAGTCCTGCAGTGTTGTCGGTACGGGTCGATGAGAGTCTCTACTTTGCCGATGCCCGGTATTTGGAAGATTGGTTGTACGGTGAGGTGGCGCGGCGCCCCGACATTCGCCACGTCGTGCTCGTTTGCGCCGCCGTCAACTACATCGATGCGAGTGCGTTGGACAGTCTGGAAGTGATCCTCGATCGCCTCAAACAAGCCGGAGTGACCCTGCATCTGTCCGAAGTCAAAGGCCCGGTACTCGATCGACTGCAGCGCTCGGACTTCCTGCAGCACCTTACCGGCAGTGTCTTCATGAGCCAGCATCAAGCAATGTCGACCCTCGACCCGGAAATCACTGCTCGCGCAGACGCGGCGCCGGCACAGGTGCAGCTGTCGCGTGAGACAGCACGCTGAGGGCGGGGTTCTCGTCATCTGGAGGAGTACGCCATGATCTTTCGTCAGCTCTTCGAGCCGGTTTCGTCCACCTATACCTATTTGCTGGCATGTCCTCAGACCCGCGCGGCAGTGTTGATCGATCCGGTCATGCCGGCATGGCAGCGCGATCTGGAGGTCGTGAACGATCTGGGCTTGAAACTCGTGATGACGATCGATACCCACATCCATGCCGATCACATCACATCGGCAACGATGCTCAAGCGGGAGGCGGGCAGCCGCGTCGCGCTGCCAGCTCTGGATGCGCTGGACTGCACGGATGTCGGCCTGCGCGACGCGGTGCCGGTGCAGGTTGGCGGAGTTCGGCTCGACCCGATGCACACTCCTGGGCATACGGACAATCATTTCGCCATTGTCGCAGGCGATCGCGTCTTCACCGGCGACGCGCTATTGATCGACGGTTGCGGTCGCACTGATTTTCAAAGTGGAGATGCGCGTGCGCTCTATGCGAGCGTGCGTGGGAAGTTGTTCCATTTGCCGCCCGAAACGCTCGTCTATCCTGCGCATGACTATCATGGCCGATGGGTGTCCAGTATCGCTCAGGAGAAGCAACGCAATCCGCGTCTCGGTGGCGAGCGAACGCTCGAGGACTTCGTGGAGTTGATGCAGAACCTCAATCTGCCTTACCCGAAGTTCATCGATTACGCGATCCCTGGGAATCGACAGTGTGGCAAGTGCCCTGACGGTCTACCGGAGAGCTTGCAGCAGTACTGTCGCGAGATGGAAGAAAGCCCGCAAGGTTGAGCTATACGGCGACACAACGCCGTGTGCGATCGTGACGCAGAGCGCGCCGTGACCACTTCCTCAGGGCAGCGCCGAATCGTTGCCTCTTCTGCGCAACTCATACGCCGGATCGGTGATGGGCTTCAGCCGCTTGAATCTTGCGACGGGCTTCTCGCTCATGAAGCGATAGCAGCGCTGCAGATCCCACGACAGTTCTTTGTCCGGCACCAGTTCGATTCCCGCTCCCAGCGCACCGGTGTTGATCTCGTGAACGAGACGCGCTTCACCGGTGAACCGGCTGCCGTAGTTGAACTCATAATCGTCGAAGTAGATCACGCAGCCGTTTGGCAGCCAAGGCACCAGGCGCTCCATCACCAGGCGCGCCGAGCTGTAGTAGTCGCAGTCGATCCACACCAGGATTGGCCGGTGTACGCTCAGGCTGTCGAGAAAGCGGGCCGTCAGCGTATCTTCGAACCAGCCCTTGTGCAGCCGCCAGTTGATGTACTTCGAGGCGAGATATGAGCTCAACTCTTCGTAGCATCCGCGATACTGGCCCGGTAGCCAGTCTCCACCGTCGCTGCTCTGCTTGTCGCGCGGATCGTCGGAGGCTGGCAGTCCCTCGAAGCTGTCGAATCCGTGACAGATAATATCGGCGTGCGCGCCGAGATATTGTGTGGCGAAGACTTTCTTGGTGAAGGAGTAGCCGTCCGCTACGCCGAACTCCAAAATGGCGAAGGGCCCAAAGTAGTTGTCCCTGAATTCTTCGATCACGCTGTAGACGTGGTCCATCCGGTAGAACGCGTTCAACGCGCGACGTAGCGCCGCACGCGGCTTGTGCACGAGGCTGCGGTAGACGAAGGTCCGGAAGTAGTCGCCGGGCAGCATCTTCGCGCACAGCCGCAGCCCAGTGATGAGCAGCGACTTGTCACCGAAGCGGTTCTCCGGCGTCTGACCGGTGTGCGGTGCGACCATGGCCATGAAAACTTCTGGCAGGTTAACGCCAACGGGCACAGTCGCTTGGCTGTTCCATAGCGGCAGCGCACTAGTTCGCTTCACGAGCGCTGACTCACGCCGACAACGCTGAGCGCTGCCGGCGTGAGTGGCGAAAGTTATAACGACCGCAGGAAGCTCAGCAGCGCCGCGCGATCCTGGGTGCTCAGCTGTTCGAATCGCTGCCGGCTGGTCGTCGCTTCGCCGCCATGCCATAGGATGGCTTCGGTCAGCGTACGGGCGCGGCTGTCGTGCAAGTACCCTATCTTTACTCCTTTGCCGGCCACGTGTTCGGTGTAGCCGACGCCCCAGAGAGCCGAGGTACGCCACATGCTGCCGGTGGCCTGACCTTCGACCAGAGTGTCAGCGAGGTCCGGGCCCATGTCGTGCAACAGCAGATCGGTGTACGGCCGGATCGTTTGATTGCGCACTTCGGCGAACTCGGAGTTCGTGCCGGCGCGCATCTCGCGCGTGTGACAACCGGAGCACTTGGCTGCATCGAAAACCAAGGAGCCGGCGGCGATCTGCGTTGGATTGACGTCCAGGTAGGCCAGCGGCGCTACGCCTTTCGGAAAGCCGCTGACCAGACTGCGTTGCGCAGGCACGGCCAGCAGTGCGACATAGCGAGTCAATTGCTGGAGGATGTCCTCGGAAATGCCCGGCTCCACCTTGTTGGTATTGCAGTTGGCGGGTCCAAACATGCAGTCGCGGTTGGGGTAGAGCGGCGAAGTGACCGACATGTCCTGCAGTGCCGCTGCGGCGACCTGATGACGCAAGCTGACCTTGGATGCCTTCCAACCATAACGGCCGAGGCGCACGGCGCCGGTTTCCGGGTCGTAGACATAGTTCGCCGTGCCTTTCACGCCATCGGCATCCGGCGCCACACGAGCGCGCGCGATGATATCCGCATCGGGAATCGCTTCGAGCAGGCCCATACCGATCACAGGCTGCGCACTGCGCAGCGAGTACACGCCGGGCGTCGGACCGTCGAATGCCACCGTGGGCTTGCTCAGCTGCACCGCTGTGCCATCGTTGAGCGTCACCGTCCTCACATTAAATCCCGCGACTCGGACACCCGTGCCCCAATCAGTACGCACACCGCTGCTGGAGGGCTGTGAGTTCATCTGCGCGGCCATGCCATACATCGGATGCGGCAACTGCCGGCCATTGGAGTCAGCCTGTGCCGTGCGGACCACCATCGTATCCAGGCGCTGGTTGACCACCTGCGGCGCCATGCTTCGGCCGTTGTTGATGTGGCAGCTGAAGCAGGTCGACTGGTTATAGAACTGGCCCTGCAACCCGGCCAGCGCAGTGTGCCGCTCGTTGCCCGACTCGTTGTGATCGCCGGTGCGCATATTCGTATGAAATATGCGGCGGCCGTCCAGGAAGCGCTGCATGTTCTGCATGCCGATGTGGTTATGCGGCTGCTGGAACATGAATTCCGAGTTGTCGGCGTAGTCATAAGACACCGAGCCGAGGCCGCCTTGCCACGTTTCCTCCGGCAACGGCGCATTCATCAAGCGCGGCTGCACGCCATACTGAGGACGCAGGCCCGAGCCTACGACGTAAGTCAGTTCATTGGTGTAGTAGCGATGGCCGGTGCCCTTGTTGCCCGCCGCGGCCATCGCCTCCGGCGTCGAGAAGAACGACATCGTGACCTCGATGACGTCACCCACCCGCAATGAACGAGAGGCTACCGATCTGCCATTGGGAGCCAGAACACCATTGGCGTCGGGGCTGAGCTCGGCGTGGCCAGGATAGTTGTCCAGCGTCACACTGCAGCCGTCGTTGAGGCCGCTGGCATTGGCAAGCCGTCCTTCCGGCGGTTTCGGCTGCACCTGACAACTCGCCGCGTCATTGAGATACAACGAGGGATTTACCAGCTGCCCGGGAGACATCCAGCCGAATCCCGTCACGCCCGGTCGATCGAAGCCACGGAAGAAGGAATGACCGCCGGCGCGTTGTGCCTGCTGGAAATATTGATTGACCCTGAGCGTCGGTCGGGTCACACCTGCCACCCGGCTGTTGTCGATGATCTCGACGCCCCAGGAACGGCCGTCGAAATATTGCGCGACGAAGTTCAGGTAGGCACCCGGCCCCTTGTCCACCGGATTGCCGGCGGCGTCGACGGTTTCATTGGGCCCGTAGCCGATTTCGTTCCAGTCCTCACCGCGCTCGCGGCCATGGCGCGAGCGACCGACTTGGGCGTAACGAGTGACCAGCGTCCCGTCGGCCAGCGTGAACTGCAAGCCTTCGATGGGTGGCCGCTCGGCAGGCGCGGGCGCCAGCGGTTCGCCGGCGCTGGGAAACGGCACGAGCGAAGTCGCCACGCTGCCGCCGAGCGTGTTGTCGCGGCCCGGGGATTTGAACTCCACCTCGAACAACGAATATCCGTATTGAGTCGCGCGCTTCACGCCAGTGAGGCGGACGTAGCGAACATTGGAGTTCAGATTCATGAACTCTTCGGCGCCGCCCCGGCCACCGACGACATAGCGAAGCTGGTACCAATTGTCGCCGTCGTCGGAAACTCGAATCGAGTATTCGCGGCCGTAGGCGTTCTCCCAGGTCAACTTCATGGAGCCGATCTGGGTCTTGACGCCGAAGTCGAACTGGATCCAGGCGTCGTCGGTATGGGCACTTTCCCACCGAGTCGTCGCGTTGCCATCGATGGCTCGCGCGGCTGTGTTGCCGCCCAAGGCCGAAGAGGCAGTCGCGGCCACCGGCCGCAACGTCACGCCCGGATTGCTCACGTCTACGCCCGAAGGCAGTTGATGCGACGGCGGCGGCGCGGGCATTGCCGGCGTGGGCGTTGGCAGATCCGGCGTCGCCGCAACTGGCGGTGCTTCGAGTTCCGGATCCGGCATGGGCTGCTGTGGCTGATTCGCCGGCGGCTCATTCGTCGATGGTTGCCCGCCGGGCGGCGTGGTCGGTGGTGGCTGGGTCGATGAGGGTGGCGGCGATGAATCACTGCCGGATGAACCGCCGCCGCCGCAGGCCACCAACAGCGCTGCCATCGCGAGGCCGATGAGTGTGTTCCTGTACAAGCTGAATATCCCTTTGCGATAGAACTGAGCAGAACAACTGCCAGCGCATCGTACGAAGGGATCGGCGTGCCATCGCCTGTCGCTCGAATGAGACGTCCCCGAGCGAAGACAACTCAGTCATGAAAGTCCTTTGCGGATGTACACTGAACGCTCAGGTGTGCCTCGAATTTTCGGAGATCATGCATGATCACGCGGCGCGGAGTGATTGCTGGCATGGGTGGATCCCTTCTGGTGGGGGATCTCGCGTGGCGAAGTGGGCGTGCGATGGCCGAGGCTCCGGAACCCGAGCTGATAGCTCTGCCGCAGAAAAAGCCGCTGATCAAACAGACGTTCCGGCCACCGAACTACGAAACTCCGCTCGCAGATCTGCGCTCGGAGTTCACATCCAATGACGCCTTCTTCGTACGCTACCACCTCGCACACATCCCCCAGCTGGATGTGAGAACCTGGCGGCTACGTGCAGGCGGTGACAGTGCCAACCGCACGCTCGAGTGGTCGCTCGACGATCTCCGGCGCGGCTTCGAAAGAGTGAGCGTCGCTGCGATCAACCAGTGTTCGGGGAATCGGCGTGGACTGTTTACGCCGCGAGTCCCCGGAGTGCAGTGGCAGTACGGCGCGATGGGCAACGCGATCTGGACCGGCGTGCGCTTGCGCGATGTGCTGCAGAAAGTCGGTGTCGCGCCGGGTGCAGTCGAGGTTGTTTTCGACGGTGCGGATGCCGCGGTGCTGCGAGGTACGCCGGACTTCGTGAAAAGTTTGCCGGTCGAGCGCGCGCTCGACGAGAACACGCTCATTGCTTTCGAAATGAACGGCCAGCCGCTGCCACACTGGAATGGCGCACCGGCGCGCCTGGTCGTCCCGGGATGGACAGCTACCTATTGGGTGAAGCATCTCACGGAGATCCGCATCGTGCCCAAAGCCTACGACGGCTTCTGGATGCAGAAGGCGTACCGCGTACCCACGAACGCTTTCCCCGGCGCACGCTTTCAAAGTCAGGAGCGGCCGGATACGACTCCGATCACGGACATTCTCATCAATTCGATGGTCACGAGTCATGAGTCCGGCGCTCGTCTCACCCGCGGCCGCCGCGCCGAGTTGAGCGGCTGGGCATGGGATAACGGCGCGGGAATCGCCAAGGTCGAGATCTCGCAGGATGGTGGCCGATCGTGGCGAGCCACGACGCTGGGCCGGGATCTCGGGCGTTTCGCGTGGCGAGGGTTCAACTTACCGCTCGATACCACTCGGGCGGGTCCAATCACAGTCTCGGTGCGTGCTACGAGTCGCAACGGCACTCAGCAGATGGACAAGCTCACGCCAAATCCTTCGGGCTATCACCACAACATCATCCAGACGCTGCAGCTGGAGGTCGTATGAGGAATTCTGCGTTGGTCTTCGCGCTCACGGTCTGCGCCTTCGCAGCAAGCCCATCGCGCGCGGGTGAAGAGAGCATTCGGCTGAAGGAGGGCGTCGGTCGCGACGTGACGATGGCACGTTGCGCGGTCTGTCACAGCCTCGATTACATCACCATGGTGGCGCCTGTGATGAATCGTGCTGCGTGGGAGACCAGTGTTCGAAAGATGATCGACGTGTTCGGAGCGCCAGTGGGCGAGCAAGACGTCAGTTCGATCGTCGAGTATCTGGGGCAGCATTACTCTGCCACAGCTAAATGACAGTGCCGTACGAGCGCAGCGTGAACTCGAGTAGCCGGATGCGATCTGCCGAAAGCCTCGTTCGACAAGCGGTCAGCCCGCGAGCGATTTCGTTGACTTGAGGTGCATCTGGCTGCGCGTAGCTTCGATTGAATCGCCACTGCCATGCGTCGATTTCCTTGGATACTGCCGCCAGAATCCGAGCGCTCGCGAGTAGATCGGAGAAACCGACCATCGGGCACCGTGGCATGATTCTCCACTCTGCTCAGATCAATGGCGGTCAGACTGAATGAGTGGTTTGCATCGGTTGATCGATGGCAGGGTTATCCGACTACAGTGCGAAGCCACAGATAAGAAACAAGGCGAAGGACAACACTTCCACCTATGCGCTTGCGTTATAGACGATAGACAAATCAGCACTTGGCTCAGCTATGAGCCGATCGTATTCTCGTCACCAAGGAAGATTCGACACTTCGTCGCCTAGCGTCCTTCAACGGGCTCAGGTCTAGTCGCTGTTGTCGACGACAAAGATATCTTGGTGTGATGGGGGGGGATTCATGTCGACGTCAATTAGAACGATTGCGCCTGCGTTGTTCGCAGCTACTTCATTTGCCATGCCCAGCTGGGCTCAGGAAGCACAACCGGCTGCCGGTGAGGGTGGTGGATTTCTCGAGGAGGTCATGGTCACGGCCAACAAGCGAGTTGAACGCCTCCAGGAAGTTCCCGCGAGCATTACTGCGGTCGGAGCAGCCACGATCGAGAAGATGCAGATCGTCAATCCTCAAGACTTCCAGCAACTCGCGCCGACACTGAACTTTCAGGCGGCGGATGAGGCGCGCCTGTTCAACTTTTCAATCCGGGGTATCGGCACCGAGGCATTCTCGGTTGGCGTCGAGCCCAGCGTCGCCACCATTATCGATGGCGTCGTGTACACACGCCCCGGCGCCGCGTTCGATGGACTCGGCGACATCGAGCGTGTCGAAGTCCTCAACGGGCCGCAGGGAACGCTCCAGGGCAAAAATGCCTCGGCGGGCGCCATCAGCATCGTGACCAAGGCGCCGAATCGAACGGAGTTCGAAGGCCGCGCGGAAGTGACTGCTGCAGAGGCCAACGAGTACCGCGCGAATCTCATGTTGACTGGCCCAATCAACGAAACTCTCGCCTATCGGGCCTTCGCGTACTACAGGACCAACGACGGTGAGGTCACAAACGTCGCGACCGGCAACACAGTGAACAACGTCGAGAGCTATGGCCTGCGAGGCAAGCTCGCTTGGGAGCCCAGTGATGGCATTAGTTTGCTGTTGGCCGCGGATTACTCAGAGCGAACTGCGGATTGTTGCGCCGAACCGATTCGGGCCCCGGCAGCCTCTGGAAACGTCACTCAGGATTTCACGGGTGCAGAGGTCGGTCCCGACAGCAAGTATGTCAATCTCAACACCAGTCAGGATGGGTCGCAGGACAATCGCGGCGTGTCTCTCGAGGGCAACTTCGACATCGGGGTCCTGACTCTCACATCGGTCACCGCCTATCGTGAATATCGGGATCGTGCGATCCGTGATCGCGATGGCACGAATGCTCCGTTCACGGGTGTCACGCCTCAACAGCTCTTCGAGGCAACCGTACCGGGCATTTCTGCAGCGGACGCACTTTCTCGGCTGGACGCACTGTTGGTGAATCCGCTGAGCTTCTCTGTTCGCAACGGAGTGGTAGGCGAGAGCAATAGCTTCGAGATGAACGACACGTTCTCGCAAGAGTTCCGCTTGACCTCACCCGCCGATGGCATCTTCGACTACATGGTCGGCCTGTTCTACTACGACAGCGTCGTCGAGCGCGATCTCACGATCGCGGGCGTACGCTCGAACATTGCAGGCAATGTTTCCTTTCCGACGCCTACGACAGTCACGGTCAACCGGCCGACAGCATACGTGCTTGCCGACATGGCGACCAAGGTCGATACGACGAACAAGGCGATCTTTGCCAACTTCAATCTTCGACCCATCGAGCGACTTACGTTGACGGCGGGTGCTCGTTACCTGGAAGAAGACCTGCGTTGGCACCACCAGAAAGTCACGGGTCCGAACGGCGATCATATCGGCGCCACGGCTGGCGCAGCGCAGCCGGGCGCAAACGTAGGCACGCCAAACTTCGATTTCGTGCGGGAATTCAGCGACGACGAAGTGATTGGTAAAACCAGCGCCAAATACCAGTTCACAGACGACCTGATGGTGTACGCATCCTATGCGCGCGGTTACAAAGGACAAGCCGTCGACGCTGACATCTTTCTCACGCAGGCCGGTTTCGTCGAAAGTCCCGTCGCGCCGGAGAAATCGAAGTCCTGGGAGGGGGGGCTGAAGAGCCGCTTCTTTGACCGCCGCCTGGAGTTCAACCTGACCTACTATGACACTACCTTCACCGGCTACCAGACCACATCCTCCGGAGCAGACGGCTCTGGCGCGCCAGTGTTGCGATCTGCCGGCGAGCTGTTCACTAAGGGTTACGAAGGCGAGATCGTGGTGCGAGCACTCGATGGACTCACCTTGGCTGGCAACTTTCTATTCGCTGACAACGAGTTCGGTGATCTGTTCGTCAGCCCGACGCAAAATGTGAGAGGCGGTGTCCCGCTCAATGCTCCCGATACAAAGTGGGGCGTCTCCGCTGACTATGAGTTCGAGGTCGCTACGTGGAACGTCAGTCTCAACGGCAACTACACCTGGACCTCGGAAACTCTGTTCACAAACCTTGCGGATGCCAACAATCCAAACTCAGTCTGGACTCGCCCGGACTATGGTCTCGCGAACATGAGCATAGGGCTCTCGCCGGTCAGTGAGCGATTCAAAGTCACGCTCTTCGTGAAGAACCTCACTGACGAGCACTACGTAGCTGGGTTGCGTCGAATCTCCGGGTCGGTCGGAGGCGCAGGTGCAGTCGCCCAGGCGATTCCCCGTGACTTCGAGCGCTACTTCGGAGTTACTTTGGGCGTGAACTTCTGATGAGGGCAGGTTCGTGACAGATGAACCTGCTGGTAGATCGGGATGGAACGCTGATCGATTCGCGTAATGGAATCGTACGATGCCTGCAGTATGCACTGGAATCCTTGGGTCGGCATGTGCCTCAACCCAAGGATCTCCTGCCACATCGAAGCCGACCGTATATGCAGCGCGTATCCTCAGGTGTTGACGGAGCGGATGTTCCAGCGCCGCAGTAGTTCCCGGAACTCATTGCCGAGCGCCGATGAAGCACGGTCCCGGCGTTGGTGGAGGTGAATGCGAAACGGACTGCGGGTCTGCACCGGAACCGCGGTCAACTGCGGAAAGGTATTGCCGATGCAGGTGAACTCATCGATCAGGGTCAGTCCCAAACCCTGCTCGACGAGAGCGCAGGCTGTCTCGGCAAAGCGCACTGTGATAGGGAAGCGCGGTGCGAGTCGGGCTTGCTCGAAGAACTCCGTGACGATCTGTCCATGGGGGGTGGCGGCATCGAATCCGATCAGATGTTCGTCGACGAGATCGCGTGCGGAAAGTGTCTTTCGCGTAGCTAGCGGATGCTTCTTCGGCATGGCGCAGACCAGGCGGCCGTCGGTGAGTGGCGTACTTTCGATTATTGGGTGATCGATTGGAAAGATCGTGCAGGCGCATTCGCCTTGTGCATATGAAAGGTAGTCGATGACTTGAGCGACAGAGAGAACGTCGACGCGCAGCTCGGCGTTGGGATATTTCGCATGCAGTTTTGCAAGCAGGTGCGGCACCACGAAGCGGCCTAAGCTCGGTGAAGTACCGAGGCAGAAACGACCGGCCTCACCAGCGATGATGCGCTGGACGGTTTCGTCAAGCGAGGTGAGGTGGACATGCAATGGCTCGATCTCTCGGAAGAGCGCGGCAGCTTCCGGCGTGGGGAGTAGCCTCCCACTGCGCCGCTCGAAGAGAGGCATTCCCAGCCGAGTTTCCATGTGCTTGATGATGCGGCTCAAGTTGGGCTGTGAAACATTCATGAGCTCTGCGGCTCGGCTTACCGTACCCGTGGTCATCAAAGCGCGGAAGTACTCGAGCTGCTTGAAATTGATCTTCACGGTCTCGCCCTCGGTATGCGTTGCCGTTATAGGATAACGACGAAACAGCAATTCTCACATACTTTTTGCGATGCTAGACCGATTGAGGTCGGTGCTATCGTAGGCGCTAGGGACCTTTGTCATGAAACGATCCATCGCGACGATGTCGTTGCCAGGAACCCTGGATCAAAAGATCCGAGCCATTGCGAAAGCGGGCTATCAGGGCTGCGAGATTTTTGAGCCTGACTTGGCGGCTTGCGAACTCTCACCGGGCGAAGTTCGCCAGTTGGCGGCGGATGTGGGACTTGAAATCGTGGCGCTGCAGCCGTTGCGTGACTTCGATTCGGTGCCAGACGCGACATTCAAGGCGAACTTGGCGCGTGTCGAGAAAACGTTCGATCTGATGACGGAACTTGGCACACATCGACTGCTTGTTTGCAGCAATGTGCGTGCTGATGCTATCGAAGATCGCGATCTGGCTGGTGGTCAGCTACGTCAGCTCGCGGAGCGAGCTGCAGTTCGCGGATTTAGAATCGGCTACGAGGCGCTCTCGTGGGGGCGATACATCAAAGAGTATCGACAGGCGGTCGATGTGGTCCGCCGCGCAAATCACCCAAATCTCGGACTGGTCCTGGACAGTTTTCACATCCTCGCCTTGGGGAGCGACCTGGCAGGGCTGCGCGAGCTGAAAGCGAGCGAGATCACGTTAGTCCAATTGGCCGACGCCCCGCGACTGGATATGAACATCATCCAGTACAGCCGCCACTATCGATGTTTTCCCGGCCAGGGCGGGCTGCAAGTCGTGGAATTCATGAAGGCGCTGGAGGCGACGGGATATAACGATTACGTATCTTTGGAGATCTTCAACGACGAGTTTCGCTCATCGCGGGCAAAGTTGATTGCGATGGACGGGCTACGATCACTCACTTGGCTCGAAGATAGATGCACGCGCGTCGATGCAACTGGAGCGGCACGAAGCGTGACTGATCGCGTGCTCGGCGTCGAGTTCCTGGAGTTCGCGACCGATGATGCGAGCGAAAGGGAGCTCGTGGATGTGCTTCAAGCGCTCGGCTTTGTCGAGTCGCATCGCCACCGATCCAAAGACGTGAGCCTGTATCGTTGCGGCGAAGTTAGCATCGTGCTCAACCGCGATCTGAATAGTCATGCGTCTGATTATTACGATAAGCACGGCCCTGCGATCTGCGCCGTCGGGCTAAGCGTGCCGCGAGAGTCGGGTGTCGTCGACTGGGCGAGACGGTTGGATTATCCAATCTATAGCAGCAATGCCGAAGCTGGAGAACTGCAACTGCCCGCCGTCCTGGGACCCGGGGATGTGCTCTACTATTTCCTGGAGCCGACAAATGATGGCCGGGCCTTCCATGAAGTCGATTTCGAGCCTACGGGCCGAGAGCCTGCCGCGCATCACCTGTTGGGTGTCGATCATCTCGGCCAAGTCGTTCGGGCGGAGTATTTCTTGTCGGCAGCGCTGTTCTTTCGAACCATGCTCGGATTGGAGCTGCGTGAATCAGTCGATTTTGTGGACCCGTCCGGAATCGTCACAAGCAAGTCGGCGAGCAACCACGCGGGGTCGCTGCGGATCTCGTTGAATATGTCGCAGGCTTGGGCAGCGTCGCCGCGCCGCTTTATAGACACGTTCGGAGGCGGCGGAATGCAGCAGATCGCCCTGCGCACGAAAGATGTACTGCGGGCAGCTCGAGATATGGGAGCGGCGCATATTCTACCCATCCCGACTAACTATTACCTTAGCCTTGCGACGCGCTTGGATGTCGATGCCGGGCTGCTTCAGGAACTACAGAAACACAACATACTGTTTGATCAGGATGCATTGGGAGAGCTGAGGCATTTGTATTTGCGCGAGCACAATGCGCTATTCTTCGAGCTGATCGAGCGAATGCACGGTTACGCCGGTCAAGGGGAGGTCAACTCGCAGGTGCGGCTGGCTGCGCAACACGCGCGTTGGCGTGTCGAGCGGCGTAGAGCACACACGGCGGATTCGCTCGCGCCGCGCTAGAGGGTAGCGCAGGTGGCGAGTGGTCGGCTCCGTACACTTACATCCAGAATGAGATTCAATGGTCACTACCGTAGCGAGCGCGCTGAACCGATCGATTGAGTCGGTCAAGCAGTCGATGGCCAACGCCCAGATGTCGGCGACCCAGCGATTGGTCGTCGGGCTGTGTTTCTTTCTCAATATGATCGACGGAATGGATGTGCTCGTCTTGTCGTTTGCTGCACCGGTGCTGGCACAGGAGTTGGCCATCGACGCAACGAACCTCGGACAGCTGTTCAGTACAGGGCTTCTTGGCATGGCGTTCGGTGGTCTGGTGTTGGGGCCGACGGCGGATCGATTCGGTCGCAAGGCCATCATGCTGGTGGCGCTGTGTTTGATGTCGTGTGGAATGATCCGGTCCGCGTTTTCTCAATCGTTCAGAGAGCTACTCATACTGCGCTTCTTTACCGGCGTTGGCGTGGGAGCAATGCTTGTATCGATGGCCGCGTTGGCGTCGGAATACGCAAACGATCGCAGCCGCAACTTCGCGGTTGCCTTCGTCCAGGCGGGTTATCCGTTGGGGGCTATGCTGACTGGGTTCTTCGCCGCATGGGCGATCCCGACCCTGGGATGGCGCTCGTTGTTCGTGGCCGGCGGGGTGATCAGCGCGATCACCTTGCCGCTCATCGCGTGGTTGATGCCAGAATCGCTGGCGTTTCTTTCACAGAAGCAACCCCCACATGCCCTGCAACGGATCAACCGCATTCTCGCGAGGATGGGGCGCGCAGCCGTATCGGTATTGCCCGAGCGTCTCGGCACCCCCACCGGCCGGACTACCCTGTCATTGCTGTTTTCCAACGGCATGATGCGCAGCACGTTGTTACTTTGGGGTGGCGCATTCTTCGGATTCTCAGCACTGTACTTCCTGTCGAGCTGGATACCGAGGATTGCCGTCGATGCCGGTTTGCCGATTAGCGAAGCGATCTATGCGGGCACGATGTTCAACATTGGCGGCCTGGTCGGCACGATCATCATTGGATGGATGGGAACTCGCTACGACATCCGGAAGATGATGGCGCTGTTTTTCTGCATCGGAGCGGTGGTGCTTACTGTATTTGGTCTCGCAAGAGTGCCGCTGCTACTAACGCTGACACTTGCGCTTCTGATGGGCGTGTTCGTGCAAGGCGCATTCAACGGTACCTACCCGGCCGCGGCGCGGCTCTATTCGACCGAGGTTCGTGCCACCGGGGTCGGCTGGGCGATGGGTATCGGCAGGGCAGGGGCCATTCTCGGGCCGCTCCTGGCAGGATATCTCATTGAAAAGGGAGTGGATCGCGGCATCCTGTTTTCGCTATTCGCGTTACCACTTCTTTTCTCGGCCGCAGCCGCACGGAGACTTCGTGGCGGAGAGCTGAAGTAGTCGAGAGTATTCATTCATCTCAAAGGTATTACGTAAGAGCATACGGCACCGACAACTCATGATTGGCGCATCAGCCTTGGCACCATTACGATGGCTTTCAATCTCCCGTTTTGGCTTGGCTAATGCAGATGAAGAAAAAGAGTTATCTATTAGGTCTCATAGGAAGTGGAATATCGGCCTCGCGCAGCCCCCTGCTGCACGAAGCCGAAGCTGCCCACCACGGTATCCAACTCGTCTATCGCCTCATCGACCTCAAGCGTCTACGAATCGAGACCGATGACTTAAAGCATCTGCTGCAATGGGCGGAGACGTTTGGTTTCGACGGATTCAACGTCACGCACCCGTACAAGGCCACTGTCATCCCGCTGCTCCATTCAGTGTCTTCTGATGCGAACGCGATCGACGCGGCAAATACAATTGTTCTGCAAGAGAACAGATGGATGGGTCACAACACTGATTGGTCAGGTTTTGCCGAGAGCGTTCGGCGTGAGCTACCTGGCGTTCCTACCGGACGTGTCGCGCAGATTGGTGCGGGCGGCGCCGGAGCGGCGACGGCCTATGCAATGCTGCGCATGGGGGCCGGTCATGTTTCAATCCATGATATCAACCTCGCGCGCGCAACCAAATTGGCATCGGATCTGCAGGCTCAGTTTCCCGATCGACAGGTGAGTGTGGCCGCTGTTGCGAAGGATGCCCTGACACGAGCCGATGGTGTCATCCTTGCCACGCCGGTAGGCTCGCTGAACTATCCGGGGATGCCTTTCTCGCCCGAGCTCATCACAGGAAATATGTGGGTGGCGGACGTGATCTACACTCCACTAGAGACGCCTTTGCTACGAGCGGCACGTGAGGCCGGTTGTAGGACTATCAATGGCTCAGGAATGTTGATCTACCAAGCCGCGGAAGCATTCAGACTGTTCACGGGGCTTACACCCGATCCGCTTCGCATGGTGCGGTACTTCGAAAGCAGCATTGAATCGGGGCGTCGCCAAGGTCATGCCGCTGCATGATCCTCCGAGGCAAGCAATCGGCCCTGTTTGCTCACTTCATCGAGTAGGCGGTGCTGATGATCGGTCGGGTGCCAGTCGTCACGGAAGGTGAGCCCAATCGCACGAACGACATTGCCGAGAGGATGCGCTTGATGGACGTCACCGCACTCCAATACTTTTGTGGCATGACTGACCAAGGGTGCCGTCCGCCCTGCATCTAGTTCCGCGTAGAGGTCCTCGGGCCGCTTCGGGCAGGGAAGGTAGCGAATCAATTCAGCCGGTTCACGCCGAACGTGCGCTAGCTTGAGAAGTTCGAGCGGATCGTCCACTCTTTCATAGGGATTCGCATCCTGCCGATGGCTCCGGATGTACTGTTCGCGTTCCAGACGCGCCTGCTCTTGCACACAAGGCATGCAGAAACCGCTTGTCTTCGAGGCGGTCGTAGGAAGGATCGTGCGCTTGCATTCCGCCGACCTGCAGGGGATTCGGGCTGTAATGGAAGTCCAGGTTCAGAACCATTCGATCCGGCGTCAGAACCTCAAGGCGGCCGCTGCGAGCGACCGATATCTATGCGCTTGCGCCCGTAGAGACGAGCGTCCAAGGACAACGATCCCGGGCCGAGCATCACCAGGCTGATATTGGTGATCGCGAGCGCCAGGTGGGCCGGCTCGAACGTTTCGCCGGAGAATGCGAGTGCGCCTTGCAGAACTGCCTGGCTGGAGGCGGCGAGGGGCGTCCAGAATCCGGCGAGTATCGACAGCGCCGCCGCACAGTTGAGCAGCTCGATCCCAAAAGCTGCGTCGACTTGTGCTCCCCATAAGTCTGCGGCGCCGATGAGCAATGGCGGCGTGCCGCAACTCAATCGCAGCAGCAACAGCCCGCAACCCGGCCAGCCGTTGGGAAAAGTAGAAAATAAACGTTGCATCGGTTTCTCGCGGCCGACATTACCCGTCTGCGCCGTCGCGCGAGATCCCCGAACTGGGAGTCGACCGATTATCCCTTCGAGGGAAGGGTAGTGGCGAGAATCCCGCGGCTCATCGCCAGGGTCACGGCATGAGTGCGATCGTTTGCGCCAAGCTTCGCAATGATGCGCTTCACGTGTGCCTTGGCGGTTTCTTCCGTGATCGACAGGCGAGCGCCGATTTCCTTGTTGGAGTTGCCGACCGCAACCAGGGTCAACACTTCGATCTCGCGATCCGATAGCGTGTCCTCGCCAAGATGGGCGGCGAGCTCCGAGGCCACCTGTGGATGGATCCGCTTTTGGCCCGCGTGGGCTGCGCGAATGGTTTCAATCAGTTCCTTACGGACCAGTCCCTTGAGAACATATGAGTACGCACCAGCTTTGAGTGCGCGCTGAGCAAGCGCATCTCCGCCGTAGGTCGTCAGCATGATGATCTTTGCTGTGGGGAATTCGCTGCGGATTGCGATCAGCGCGTCGATGCCGCTGGTCTCCGGCATCTGGATGTCGAGCAGCGTTACGTCAGGCCGGACGGCGCGAAACTGCTCGATCGTTTCGCGTCCGGTCGCGGCCTCGGCCACCAAGCGCATGTCGCGTTGAGTGCCGATCAACGAAGCGATTCCCTCTCGCAGCAAAGGGTGATCGTCGGCGGCCAGAATCCGGATAGGGGTTTCGGAGCTCATGAGCGTTTCCACAGCACGTTGATCCTGAACCACGATCGATGCGTCCCGGCACGTTGGTAAGCGATCGCTGCAGGAATCGACAACTCGATTTCAGTGCCGGCGTTGAGCTCGCTCCACACGTCGAGTCGGGCGCCGAAGGTCTCTGCTCGCTCACGCATTCCCTGCAGTCCCCAGTGGCCCGCACGCTGTGCTCCGCGCACGACATTCGCATCGATGCCGACGCCGTCGTCGCGAATGCGGAGTACGAACGCGTTCTCGCCGTAGTGTAGCTCGGCCTCGATGTGACGTGCCTGAGAGTGCTGAGCCGCATTGCGCAGGGCTTCGCGAGCGATGCGGTACACGTCATCCCGAACGAGCGGCGCGATCGGGCGCGCCTCACCCTCCAGTACGACGCGAAAGGAGTGGGGTCCGAGCCCATCGGCCGCGAGTTCCTGTCCCAGCGCCGCGAGGGCATCGGAAAGATCGCTTGCGACCGGAGCGTTCGAGCGCAGATCGTGCACGGCTGAGCGAGCCTCGGCGATGGCGCGGTCGCCATGATCCAAAGATTTTTCGAGCAGCGTTGCCGCCTCGGGCGTGCGATCTGGCAACAATGCATGCACGGCCTGCAATCGGAACATCAAGCCCTGAAAGCTTTGCAGCAACGAATCGTGTAGCTCGCGTGCGATGCGAGTGCGCTCGTTCACGCGCTCCTCCAGCCGAATGTCGAAGCGATGCGCGATCTGTCGAATGCGCAGAATATAGGTGCCGCCGATGACTGCCAGTGCCAACAGCACCAGCAAGCCTCTGAACCACCACGTGCCCCACCAGGGCGGTCGTATCTCGATGGCGACCTCGGCGCCCGGCTCGCCCCAGGAGCCGCGGCTGGTCGCGGCTTGAACCTGAAACCGATACTGGCCCGCCGGCAGCGTGGTGTAGCTGGCAAACCGTCGATCGCTGGTGACTTCGCGCCAGGTCTCTTCCAGTCCAGCGAGCCGATGACGGTACCGGTTCGTCGACGGGCTGCGGAAGCCAAGCGCGGCAAACTCGATCGAGAAGCTGGATTGCGAGTGTGACAATGTCATGGCGCTCGTATAGTCGATCACGCGAGATAACGGCGAGCCGGGGCTGAGCGCCACAGGAACACCGGAGAGCTGGAAACCGGTGAGCGCCACTGGCAGGGCATACTCGACTTCCCGTAGGTTCTCCGGGCGGAATGCCACCGCGCCTGCGAAGCCACCAAAGAACATTTCTCCCGAAGCCCCGCGGTAACACGCGCTGAAGCCCGTGAAATCCAACCCCGGCAGCCCGTCTGCGGGCGAGTAGTTCTTGAAAGATCGGCGCTCGCGGTCGAGCCGCGACAGGCCCGCACTCGTTCCCAGCCATAGCTGTCCCAAGGCATCCTCGAAAGTGCAGCTGACGGCGTTGCTCGGCAGCCCGTCGCGTTCGCTGTAGTACCTGCTCGCACCCGTGTCGATGTCATAGCGAAACAGTCCATTCCCTGTTCCAGCCCATAGCGCGCCAACGTGATCGACGTACAGAGAAAGCACTCGTTTGTATAACAGTGGGCTTTCGTTCGCGGGCTGCAGACGGACCTGTGTGAAGTGCCCGGTGTGGGGATCGAAACGCTGTACGCCATCGCCATCGGCGTCCATCCAAAGTGTTCCGCGCGCGTCCTCCACGATCGACCGATATACATGTTGGGTATCCGGTTTGCCGTGCCGATAGGTGACAAACGTTTGGGTGGCGGGATCGAACCGGTTCAAGCCATCGTAGGTGCCGATCCACAGCTGCTTGCGGGAATCGGCGAACAGACGAATGACCCGATTGTCGCTCAAGCTGGTCGGGTCCTTGCTGTCATGACGAAATGCCTGCAGACGATTGCTGGCCGTATCGAGTCGATACAACCCCTGGCCGCCGGTGCCGACCCACAGGGCGTCGGACGAGGGATCGTCGACGATGGCCAGGACATCGGCCGCGATCCCATTGCCCGGGATGTCGAGGTGAGTGAGTTTGCCGCTGCCGCGGTCCAGTCGGTTGAGAGCGCCCGTCGTTCCCATCCAGAGAATGCCGTGACGATCCTCGTAGATGACATTGACCAGCCGCTCGCCAAGATTGTTCGGATTGTGAACATCGACCGGCAGCTTGGTGAACGGCGACGGACTGCGGGTGAAAAAGCCGGGTTCGGTCGCGCCGAATCCAGTCCAGAGGTGACCTTCGCGATCTTCGTAGAGCGTCGTGAGGCGATTCTCGGAGAGGCTCTCGATGTTCGTCGGATCGTTGCGATAGCGCGTGAGTCGTTGCCGCGAACGGTCGAATTTCAGCAGGCCATCGGCCACCGTTCCCACCCACAGTGTGCCATCCCGGTCTTCGAGCATCGACGTCACACCGGTCAACGGCAGCCCGGGCAATTCCTTGTCGGCGAAGGAGTAGCGCACGAGGCGCTGTGCGCCCCGGTCCAGAATCGCCAGGCCCGGACCCGATTCCGCCAGGATCCAGAACGTTCCCGCACGATCTTCATAAAACTTGAGGGATCTGGTTTCGGGCAGCGGTACGTGCAGCGTGACACGCTCGCCGCGGCGATCGAACCGATCGAGCCCCGCTGCATTCGCAACCCAGAAGGCGCCGGCGCGATCCTCGCCGCTGAACTTGATCACGCTACTGCTCAGGCTGCTGGCGTTTGCGGTCTCGTGCACGAAGCGCCGCACGAGACCGCTGTGTGGATCGAGACGGTACAGTCCGTATCCCGTGGACAACCACAGATGCCCTTCCCGGTCCTCGCTGATGTGTCGCACATCGCCACTCGTGTGTGCGGCTGCCGAGCGTTCGAGCCGATAGTGCACGAACTTTTCAGTGACCGGATCGTAGCGGTCGACCGAGTAGGCACACCCGACCCACAGGTTGCCGGCGCGGTCTTTGAACAATGCCGTGATGTGGACATCGCAGAGACTGTCCGGATCGGCTGGATCGTTCTTGAAAACCCGGAACTGGTAGCCGTCGTAGCGATTCAGACCGTACTGAGTGCCGAACCAAAGGAACCCGCGATCGTCCTGGACGATGTGGGTCACTCGCTGCTGAGACAATCCTTGCGAGCGCGACAAGCGCACGAATCGCAAATCGTGTCCCTCGGTCACGCCGAGATGAACGATGTGCGGGTCGAGCTGCGCTACGGCAGGGCCTGGGGAGAGCTCGGCGTAGCACGCCGTAGTAACGATCGCGCAGAGCGCCATGACCGCAAGAGCAACCCGCCGAAGCTGACGAGGGAGCCGCTGGTGAATGGTCGTGCTCATGCGCCCTGATTCGGTGCTGCCGCTGTTGGATCCGTCGTGTGTGGCTCGTATATATCACACGAAAAACCAGGCTCGCATCCACGCCGCCGGTGCCGAAAAAAAGGCAAACCCGGACCATGTACCCGAAAGGGGACAACACGATAGCTCCTTCGTGGTGATGCGAATCCTGTGCAGCGGATGGATCATGATGCCCGGCCATCTGGTGCGGAACCGCAATGACACGAGGGAGCGCCCATTGAACGCAATCACCGTTCGAAGACTCGCGGGCGCGGCGGGACTGCTGTTGGCGGCAGTCGCAGCATATCTTTGCTTTTGGCCGGTTCCTGCGGAGCCTGTGGCATGGATTGCACCGACACCGCCCGGCTACACCGGTGCCCATGCGTCGAACACGCGCCTGTCGGGTCTGCGCACCATCGACATTGGCAACGAATTCGGCCCGGAACACATCGCTGTGGGACCCGACAACAAACTGTACGCGGCGATGACCAGCGGCAATCTGGTGCGCATGGATCTCGATGGCACGCATCAGGAGATCTTTGCGAACACGCAGGGACGCGTGCTCGGCTTCGACTTCGACAGGGACGGTCGGATGATCGCCGCCGATGCGATGCGCGGCCTGCTCATCATCGATGCGGCTCGGCGCGTGAGCGTGCTTACCGATCGTGTGAGTTCCGATGATCCGGTTCGCTACGCCAATTCCGTGGTCGTAGCGACGGACGGAACCATTTATTTCACCGATGCGTCCACGCGCTTTTCGCCAGCGCAGTGGGGCGGAACTTATGAAGCAAGTGTGCTCGATATCCTGGAGCAGGCCGCGTCCGGTCGAGTGCTTGCCTACGACCCTGCGACCGCGAGCACGCGAGTCGTGGCCCGGGGATTCTCATTTGCGAATGGCATCGCCCTGTCGTCCGATGGGCGAGCATTGTTCGTGGCTGAGACAGGTCGTTATCGCATCTGGAAGATCGAGAGCCACGCGCGAGATCTCGATATTCGACAGGACTCTCCTCGGGCGACGGTCCTGCTCGACAATCTCCCCGGTTACCCCGACAATTTGCTGCGAGGGCGCGATGGTCGCATCTGGGCGGGGCTCTTCAGACCCCGTAATCCCGCGGCAGACAGCCTCTCGCAAAAGCCTTTCATGCGAAAGGTGCTGCTGCGGATGCCGCGCTCGCTGTTACCGGTGGGCGATCCATACTCACATGTATTCGCTTTCGATGAGAGCGGCCACGTAATCGAGGACCTGCAGGATCCCAGCGGGGCGTATCCGGAAACCACGGGGGCCACGGAGACAGCGGATCGTCTCTACATCCATAGCCTGCACGCACCGGCAATTGGTTGGATGCCGTACGCACCCGCCAAGACCACTTCAAAGTCCGCCGCTGCGCTGGAGGACATCTACATTCTGCGTAGCATCCGCGAGCAGCAGGCGCCCGTCATTGACTGGTGCGCATCATCGAAGACGGGCTTCGAGCCATTCTCAACCGACGCCGAGCGTTCGTTCTCTTTCTGGAGTGTCGATACGCGACTGGATGATGGCAGAGTGATCGACGCGAGGAATACGCGTGTTGCTGAACTGCGCGGCTGCTTCGGCCCGACACGGGACCGCGCGCGACAAAACTTCTACGCCGAGATCCAGCTGGGCGCGATCTCCTTTCGTGGCAGGGGTGAGTGTCTGGCTCTCATGACCGATTTCCCTGCCATCGGCCTGTTCCCCGTTCGCTGTCAGCTCATTCTGAGCGATCTGCCCACGCCGTTCGCCGGCGGGTTGCTGACGACCAACACACTGACGAGTGGCGCCCCCTTCGGCGGGGACACCGAGCCGCCCGGTTACACACAAGCCTCGATTGCCACCATCCGTTTATGGAAAGAGAGCGCCAGGAGATAGCAATGAGCGAACACAAGCATTCCGGTGAAACAGACATCCAGCGCCGAGGCATCCTGCAAGGAGCTGGATTCGCGATCGCGGGTGGACTGCTGGCTTCACCGGTAGCCTCTACGAATGCCGAGGCGGAAGACCGGCCAATCGGCGGTGTCGCGCGCAACGATCGAACGCTGGGCGCGAGATTGCAGGGCGTGCAGCACTTCGGTCTGACCGTTCAGAACATGGATCGAGCGTTCGCTTTCTATACCGAAGTTCTCGGCGGAACCGAGGTGATGCGCGATGGCGACTTCCAGGGCGAGCGCATCCACAACACACTGCTGACCGATCAGGAGATCGAGGCGCGCGTGCGCAAGGTCAATCCGCGCACGATGGGCATTCCGGATCTGAGAGGCGGTGCGCAGCGTCTGGACGTGCGCTTCATTCAATTCGACAACGTGGTGATCGAGCTCCTGCAATACCGCGATGCGGATCAGCCCGCCGGCAGCGGCGCCGCCTTTGCCGAACCTCTCGATCACATGAGTCCCGCTTTCCCACGGATGATGCACATCTGCTTCCACATTCGCGACGATGTCGATTTCAACAAGTTCATCGCCGATCTGGAAGCGGAGGCGGGCCGGCGTGGCATGACGCAAGTCAGAGCGAATCGCGTGCTCACCGTGCTGTCCGAAAAAGAGCGGATGGCCGCGCCGATAGAGGCCAACAGCAACGGCATCACCGAAGGTCAATCGAACGGTTGGAGGTTGATCTACTGCAAGGGGCCCGAAGGCGAACAACTGGAATTCGTCCAGGCGCTGGGGCCGGTGAAGAAAGTATTTGACGGCGCCTTGCAGGCGCGTCGCAGGAGGGTGGCGCAGTGAGCACCCTGATGGGAGCGAATCCCTACCTGACCGGCGTTCACACACCGATGCGGGAGGAACTGACGCTCGTGGATCTGCCCGTCACTGGCGCGATCCCGCCCGCATTCGACGGACGGTACTTACGGATGGGGCCGAACCCGAGGGCGCCCAAGCCCGACAAGTACCACTGGTTCTCCGGCGACGGCATGATCCATGGAATCAGGATCGAGAAGGGTCGCGCGCGTTGGTATCGCAATCGCTGGATCCGCTCGACGTCGGTGAGCAAGGCGCTCGGGGAAGCGCGAGTCGAAGGGCCGCGCAATACCTTCGACACCGTCAATACAAACGTCGTCCACTTCGCCGGCAAGACACTCGGGCTCGTCGAGGCGGGCAGCACGCCCGTCGAGATCGGCGAACTGCTCGAGACACTCTGTTACACTGATTTCGGTGGCACGCTCCATGGCAGCTTCACTGCCCACCCCCATGTGGATCCGCTGACCGGTGAGATGCACGGCATTTGTTATGACGCGGGCCGTCGACGCTCGATTCGCTATGTGGTCGTCAAGCCCGACGGCAAGGTCCGGCGCGAGGTGGCAATCCCGGTCAAGCACGGTCCGATGATTCACGATTCCGCTTTCACGCAGCGCTTTGCGATCATTCTGGACTTGCCAGTGACGTTCTCGCTGTGGGCAGGCATGACGGGCCAGACGTTTCCCTATCGCTGGCGGCAGTCACATGCGGCGCGTGTTGGACTGTTGCCGCGGGAAGGCGACGCGAAGGACATCATCTGGTGCCCGGTCGATCCTTGCTACATCTTCCATGCGGTGAACAGCTACGACGCGACCGATGGCAAGGTCATATTGGATGTGGTCGTTCACGACCGGATGTTCTCCCGAATCAAAGCGGGTCCCGATTCGCAACGCTGCAGCCTGGAGCGCTGGACCGTCGATCCCACGACGCGGCAGATCGAGCGCGTCGTGCTAGATCCGGCTCCACAGGAATTTCCGCGCCCGGATGAACGACGTCTCGGTCAGCCCTATCGCTATGCCTACACTATGGCGATGACGGGATGGTTTCTCGGCTCGGCTTTGTATAAACACGACTGGAATGCCGGCACGCGTCAGGTTCACGACTTCGGGTCGGAACGCCACCCTTGTGAGTTCATGTTCGTGCCTGCGCACCCGAAGGCGGCAGAAGACGAGGGCTGGCTCATCGGCTTCGTCATCGATGCCAGGGCCAGCGTGACCGACCTCGTCATCCTCGATGCGCAAAACTTCGAAGCTGCGCCTCGGGCCAGCATTCGTATTCCGCACATCGTGCCGCCGGGGTTCCATGGGAACTGGGTGCAGAATCAAGCCGCCTTCCGCATGTGACATTGCTCGAGAGGTTTAGCCATGCGTCGATCATTCTCGATTCTGCTCGTGCTGTTCGCGCTCATTGCCGCCACCGCGAACGGTGAGCTTGCGACAACCCACAAAGGAAGTGCCATGCGCTATAGCGAGATCCCCGACGGTGCCTATTCGGTCGTGGCTGAAGTTCGTGCGCAGCCGGGCAAGGAACGGGAACTGCGCGAAGTCACGCTCAGGCTGGTTGCGCAGGTCCGTGCCGAGCCGAACAATCTCGTCTATTTCCTGCACGAGAATCGTGAAGCGCCAGGACATTTCGTCTTCTACGAGATTTTTGCGAGCCAGGCCGACTTCGAAGCGCACAACGCCACTCCTCATGTGCAGTCATGGTTCGCAAAGTTGCCGGAATTGGCCGACGGCGGCGTTAAAGTAGTGCGGATGGAGATCCTGGGCAATAGAACAGATGCGCGGCGTTGAGGATCAGAAACGCCACGCGCGCGCCCAGATCAGGCGCGCGCGTGCATCGATATTTACTGAATCAGCGTCCAGTTGACCGTCTGTGTGAGCGTCGTGCCGTTTGACAGCACCACAGTCCATTCGATCGGTGCACCGGACGTGTACCACAGCGACTGATGCGCATCCGGGCACACGATTGCCACGCGGCCGGTGCTGTTTGGCGGCGGCACGTAGCAATTGCCGGGGTAATTGAGCGGCAGCGTGTTGCCATTGGCGCTGGCCTGAGCACTCACGACATTGCTGTTTCGAGGCAAGAGCAACGCGGCATCGAATTGTTGACCGTGCACGAAGCTGCCCGACGCGGGCGACACCTCGATGGCGTCCGCGACGATCAGTTCGGCGCTCTCGATCTCAGCCCTCAGGTCGAAGTTCGTGCCGAAGATCAACACATCTTTGCTGTGGTAGCCGGTCAGGTCGGGGGCAACGGCTGGCAGCGCGCTCGACTGCGTCACCGGTCCCGAGCCCATCAGTCGCATTATGATCTGCATGACGCCGTTGTCGTTCGAGATCGGCTTGTTGTCGTCGCTGACGTAGAAGAACTGACCCAACGAGGAGTTCTCCGGCTGGATCTGGATCGTGATGCCCTGGGTGGGCTGATTGCTCTCGAACACGAAGCCGCCGGCCGCGAAACGCACCCGGGCTTCGTTTGCATAGGGGTGATATTCGCCGGTGAACTGCGGATCCTGCGACTGGTTGGGCGTATTTGTGTTGTAAACGTACGTGCCGGACATCCGGGTGCCGGCGATGATCTTGCCGTTGAGCGAGCCGTAATAGTCGTTCACATGGCTGACCCGAGCCATCACCTTCACTCGCACGACCTCCGCCATGGCGGGGGCGCATGCCAAGGCGGACAACACCAGTCCGCCGACAAACAATGCTACCTTTCTCATGATTTTCCCTATCGTAGTTTGCAAATTTGAAGCAAGCGCGAATCCGTCACGCGCAACCACGGACCGGCAGGGAGCGGGGGCTCAAACTGAGAGCGACGCACGAATGGCGTCGTGAATTTCGCAGCTCCGCCCGATCCCTGGTCATTCCCTGCTGCTGGTCTCACTCGGAAGTGAGCCGTTTGTTTCCAGATTCGCGGCCTTAGATAGCAGATTGACGTGACAATTGCACCCTCACGTGTCTTTCACGGTGCAGCTCGTCCTTCGAGGCCGGGTCGAGGAAGCTGCCGTCGCCCCGCTCGGCAAAACCGGCGAAAGTGGCTTGCCAGTATTGTACAGTTCGCCCCAGTGTGTCGTAGCAGGGGGGTACGTGGCTTGGCCAGGACGTTCGGGGTGAATCAAGTTGCGTAAATCAGTTCGACGAATTGCGGCGATCTTTCTCATCCTGGTGCTTGGGCCGGCGGTTGCCAGCGCAGAAGCGTATTTCCCACTCAGGATTCTGCTGTCACCCGAGCAGCGCGAGAGCGGCGGCGGCAGGCATATGGTGATCTTCGTCGAAAAGGAAACTATCAACTCGCGAGTGAATCCGGTGGGATTGTCGTCAGTCACAGGCGGCGGGATTGTCCCCGCACTGATAGATCAAACGATCGAAGGGTCTCGCAAGCAGAAGGCGGAGGACCCGCTCGCCGAAGTCCGCGCGTCCCTGGCGGACTACGACCTGAAGATCAGTGCCGTGGCAGCAGCGGACCACGTCAAAAAGAATATCGAGTGGCTAGGTGTGGACAGGATCGTCGCGACCGACATCGATCCATTGCCCCCCGATGATGTGTCCGCCATAACGGACGCGGAAGTGCTTACGCTTCAATACCGGCTGGAGATCGAACCACGTTTTGACGCAATAAAGCTGTGGGCGCACGCGGAGTTGGTTGACAAAGAATTGCTGAAGGAACTCTCGCTGAAGAAAATCAAGAAGAAAAAAACCACGCCGGGGCTCAAGTTCTCGCAAGACTTCATCTGCTTCGTGCCGCTTCGAGGTGCGAAGGGCGATATCAACGAGAATGCCGCCCAGTGGATCGGCGATGGCGGCAAGCCTATAAAAGACTCCATTGACCTGGCGTTGGCTGGTGTCGCGAGGATGCTGACCACCGCGCTGGCGGTAGTCGAGGACGACGCCAAGATTGTCAAAAGCAGAAAAGCTAAGAGGGTTGGATATAGCGCGAAGGCTGTCGAGAATTACTATGGAAAACCGGTCTCCGAGGACGAGACAGGGACTGTGATTGAAACGCAGTTTGGCGAATGGGTCTACTACTACTGGCCGACACAGAAGTAAAAAACTCGCCCACTGGGCGGACGCGCGTTCTCGAGCGAGATTTCAGCCTTTCAAGGGCACGGAAGATGAGTGGTTTCTGTAACTACTTCGTAGCGGCTGGTCCTGTATGGCCGCATGTTTCCGAGGATTGGTCTCCTGGTGCTCTCCGGGCTCCGTCTCGAAAGGCGACGGCTTTATCCAGTAGCCAGGCACGCAGCAGCGACGGAACTGCAAATGAGGAGCGGCGCCTCCTTGAAATGTTTCTATAGCCGATGTCGTCTGTGAATACAGCCCTGCGCGCATTGATGGGGCAGGACAACGCAACTGCGCGATTAATTAGTGCCTGAACCGTTCTGCGGTCAGGGAAAGCCTGAGTAATTGATGCGGGGTTTCGGTCCGTTGACATGGCTAAGCGCCATGACTCAATGTAACTACATACGAATACACCGAGAGAATTTGCACGGACACAGCCAACTCTAAGAATTTTACTAAGGACGGATAGGAGGCGTTTCTGTTGGCGTCATGCAGAGCAAGCGTCAGCACCCGCTCGCGGCTCATGCGGCAGACCGATGCAAACGAATTTTAATGTCAACAATTGTGTCGGCTCAAACCAACCTGATTCAAGGAGAAAACTATGAAAAAAAAGACGACGGCAAGTGGCCTGGCGATGGCATTCGCATTGATTTCTTCTGTTCTTTCGCTGCCGGTGCACGCGGTAGAGCATGTGAACAAGAGGGTGCTCTTTCTCCAAAGTACCTCGAGCGCTCACGACTGCTTCTTCTTTGTTCTGGAGGGTGTTAGTCAAGCGGATCCGGTCAAGCCTGGCGATATGTGGTTCGCATTCCCGCGCTCTCAGTTCGGATCGAAGGATGCATATGCGATGTTGCTTGCTGCCAAGCTTACGGATACCTCGGTAACAGTTCATACAGAGGGCCAAATGGCATGCGGATACGCATCGGCTGCTCGGATAATGATGCAATAACGGGATAACAAAAGCCCTGCAGGCGACGTGAGAGGGCGCACGCGGCTGAGAGCAGCACGATGTGCACGGCGGATGTTGTTCGGCACCTACGAGAATCCAAAGGAGTGGGTGCATAGTTGATGCATCCGGCGGCGCTCATCAAAGCTGGCGGATCTGCGCTCCGGTGGACGTGGTGCACGTTCTGGCTAAAAGGCTCTGCGAGGTGCTGTGAGATCACACGAAGGACTTGGTCAAGGCCAATGTGCGTTCATGCACGGTAGTCTGAGCGGGTTAGGGTGGCTTTGCGAGTGATTGACGAGTGATTAGTAGGAGAGTGAGTGAATTGGGTAGCCGGAACACGCGCCTTTTGAAGCTGTTTGGCGGCCCGTTTGTCATCTCGATTGGCGTATGTATCGCCGTGATCTTGATTGGACATTTTCGACTTGGAGCGGCGTCTCCAGGAATTGTGGCTCTGGCTAAAAGTAGCTTGAACTACTTCACCCCCGTGCTAATGCTCATTTTCTTTGTTGTGCCAGTGATCCGATCGATATTTTCTGTGCGAAAGGTGAGCAGAATAGCGCGTACCTATGGAATGAGCTGGCATCAATTCCTGGATCTATCGCCGGAGGAGAGGCAATCGCTCGATGATGCTCGTGCGCCGCTCACAAGAGTTGATTGAGAGTCAGCGCAAGCGATGAGGAGAATCGGTAGCCCTTAGTCAGAGGCGCATATGGTCGCAATCTTCCTGTTGATAGCTCTGATCAATCTCGTTGGCGTCGTGATCTGTCATTCTGTGGCGAGGAGGCGGGGTTCGCGTAAAGTCGTGTTCTGGACGACCATGGGCGTTCTGTTTGGGCCATTGGCTATCCCATTCGTTCTGAGAGCCACCCGCGCCAATGGTGCTGCTGAATCGGCCCACGCGTAACAGTTCGACTGTATCGTCAGGAGAACAAGTGATGCATGGAAGGCTTTGGTTGCGCATCTGCTCATTGGTGGCCAGCGGGTGCCTGCTGAGCGCATGTTGGGGCGGAGATGACGAGAAGTCTTACGATTGTTCAGTATTCCCTCCGGCACAGTCCTCTGCTTACATACTGCCTTGGCACGTAGGCCAAACATACGTGGCCAGGCCCCACGCCGCACGTGAGGCGAGTCCGACGCGATACGCGATCGATGTGCCGATGCCTATCGGAACGCACATTCTGGCCAGTCGCGCCGGCGTTGTGATTGGCGTGATCGAAAACTACGTAGACGGCGACAACACGCTCGGGCACGAGAACTGGGTGTTCGTGCGTCATGAAGACAATACGGTCGGCGCCTACGCTCACTTGACGAACATGGGAGCCATGGTCGAGGAGGGTGAGTCCGTCGCCCAGGGAGCATTGATCGGATTGAGCGGACACACGGGCAACAGCACCCAGCCCCATCTCCACTTCGATGTGAGGCCCGCTTGTCCCGGCGGGCAGCCTTGCGCATCACTCCCGTCGGACACCGTTCCTCTGAATTTCAGAAATGCACAGCCGAGTCGCGGCGACCTGTCATGCGGTTTGCGAGCAGGGGTGTCCTACACGGCCTTGGCGGAGTGACCATGCGCTCCTCATTGGCGATCGTTGAGAAAGCTCTTTGCTCGGGTCTCCGGCATAAAGAAGTAGAGAATGCACAAGGCCATTGCCGCGATCGCAGCAAGGAACATGAATCCCGCGTTGAAGCTGAAATGATGCACGATCGTGCCGGCGGTGGTTTGACTGAGGGCAGCGCCGATGCCGATGGCGGTACTGATCGCGCCAAGGGTGATATTGAATCGGCCGGACCCTTGCGTCAGGTCCGCGATCACGAGTACGGAGACCACGCCGAATATCCCTGCGCCAACGCCATCGAGGACTTGGATCGTGATCAGTGCAGCCGTACTGCTAGTGAGTGTATACAGAATCGCTCGTATTGGCAGAACGCCAAAAGCGATCAGGAGTAACGGCTTCCTTCCCCAGGTGTGCGCTTTGCGCCCGGACCAGCCGGCGATCAAGGTGATGACGAACTGCGTAGTCACGACGCAGGCTGACATGAACATCATTGAGCTTCGTCCGCGGCCTTTCGCCAGCATTTCCCCTAGAAGCGGCAACATGGCGGCGTTCGAGAAATGGAACATCACTGCGCAGATCAGAAAGACAAACAAAGGTCTCTCCCGCAACAGCTCACGTACCGCGATCGGCTTGCCGTCGCCGGCATCTTGCTTCCCGCCTCGCGCTCGGTCGTAATCGATTTCATCGGCGCGAATGTGGAGTTCTCATCGTTGCCCTCCCGGCAGAGTCTATTATGCGCCTCCCATGGCGCTACCTAAGCGTAGTCGACTCAATAACTTGCTTGCATGCTCGCAGCAGTCCGAGGCGTACGCATCATCAAGATGCCCGGCGCGGCTCGGTTTCGAGCTTTTCGGTGACCTCCCCTTGCAGTAAGTGATCGCACACCCTCGTAAGGGGCGGCATCTTGCCCGCGAGCCGGACGCTCGGTGCGACGCCGAGGAAATGTTTGAACTCTCTGTTGAAGTGCGACTGATCGTAGTAACCGTCCAGGTACATCGAGGTGGCGCGAGGATGCGCCAACAGCTGCTGATAGCTGTGCTTGAATCGGATCACTCTCGCATAGCGCTTGGGGGTGATCCCAACGGCATCGCCGAAGCAGCGCTCCAGGCGTCGCGCGTCGATGCCGTGATCGCGCGACCAGTTCATGATCGAGAGCGAGCCACGTCGCGTCCGAATATCTCGCACCAGCCGATCGATGAGCGGATCGCGCAACGGCACGTTCGCGAGCGCGCGCAGGAAAAAATCGTCGAGCAGCCGTTGCACGGAAGCGGCAGATCCGGCGCAGGCCACGGCATCTTCAAGATTGAGTAGCGCAGTATCGTTCAGATCTCGAAGCGACAGGATGCCGTCGCTGAATTCGCTCAGCGAGGTCCGGATCAATCGCCGTAGTAAACGTGGATCGAGCTTCACGCCCGCCAGATGCACGGGGCCGCGGTTGCGTGTGAATACAGAATTTCGATTTTTCGATCGTCCGCCGATCAGATAGCTGCTTCGCATGAGGTCGCGTGTCCCACTGTGGCCCATCTGCCAACGGTCATAACCGTTGCCCAGATTGAAGACGATCTCTGCGTGACCATCCGGA